>CAJPOL010000008.1 GCA_905372265.1 uncultured Treponema sp.
TGAGTTGCTGAGTTGCTGAGTTGCTGAGTTGCTGAGTTGCTGAGTTGCTGAGTTCATTATTCCTCCTTTTTTGTGCGTGTCAATACCTTGTAAAGATTTTATAAAATTTTATCCGTACGGCAGTCTCGGTTTTATACGAGCTTATGCTCTTGTGCTGCTGCATAGAGCTTTGCATTCCAGACATTATGAAAAAGAAAGTGATCCCGGATTGTATTTTCCGTGATGTTTTTCATATTGTTTTGTAAGGCTCTAAAGGCGCGGCTTAAATAGCCGCCTGCAGCATCCGAATCATGGCCGTCAAGCAGTATACCGGCCTCGTAACAAAGGTACAAGTAGAGCGGGGCATACGTATCGCCGAAATGCAGCGCAGTCCGCGCTGTTTCTTCAAGCGCGGACATATGCGCCTGAAGCGTCTCACGCGGAGCGTTTTCCGACAGCGCCGACTTAAAACGGCAGCAGCTCAGTAAGGCTTTATACAGCACTGCGGCTGCCGGTTTTCCGTATAAACCGCTCCATATTCTGTCTTCCGCAAATGCAAAACCGCTGTGGTAAGTTCCCGTAGGCGCAGCGGAAAACAATGCTTCGGCATCAGGCATGGCCGGCGTCTCATCGCTGATACGGGAGCCAAGCAGCTGCGCCTCCAACAGAAACGCCTGCGCTTCCGGTATGCTGCCGCTATACTGAACAAATAGCTGCTTTGCTTGGTATGTTTGTCCGCCGTACACAAGAGAGCGGGCATACCAGACGCGGCATAAGGGTTCCCACGAGGGAAAGCGCTGCGCTGCTGTTTCGCTTGCCGTTTTAAAATGCTGTTCGGCCGCACGGTACTCTCCCAGCTGTAAAGCAAGCCGCCCCTGCATAAAGCGGCAGGGAATTTCGTATGATTGTTCAAAAGAATCCGTAATAATACCGCTCAGCTGCTCAAATGCATGGGCGGCAGCATGGAAGGCGCTCTGCAGAAAATACGCAGTACCGAGGTTAAAGAGCGCTTCGCAGATGAACTGAGGATCGTGCAGCATCTCCGCATTGTCCAACGCATACTGAAAATAACTGCATGCATCTTCTCTTTTGTTCTGCGATAAGTGGAGAGCGGCAATAAATGAAAGCCCTCGATACTCTCCTGCAAGAAAACCTCCGTCTTGCATCAGTTTGACTGCCGTTTTTGCCGTTTGCATGGTTTCGGCATAGTGTTTCAGCTCCTTCATGCGGAGCGTTTTTTGATAGCTTTCGAGCGCAGGGTAAAAACCGGCTGATTCCCATTCGCTGAGATCTTTTTGCATAAGGCTGTCATCAGGGGAGTCGCGGAGTATATAATGCAAGAGAAAATAATCGTCGGGAGTGAATTGAAAATGCGAAAAAATAGTTTTGAGCTCTGCATCCGCATTGACGGTTCCCGTTTTATATTTGGCCCACAAAAATGAGGCAATGATGCGATGCAGACCGGTAACTGCGGCGCCGAGCTGCTGTTCCAAAAGAGGAAGCAGTAACGGCGCTGTTGAGTACAGATCACTTTTCACCGAGACAATACCGAGCGCGTACATCCAATCATTGAGGTGTTCGATAAATGCCGTCTCTTTATTGCATGACCGGAAAAAAGCCTCTCTTTCATCATCAAAAATGAACCGTGAGGCCAATAAGTCAAGATATACCATTTCTTTGAAATCGGGCGGAAGCTGCCCAAGCCCTACCGGAACGGCAGAATTTTTTTTTATCGAAGCAAAAGGAATAAACGTAAGCATGCGCTGAGCGGCATCGCTCTGTTCATCCGGTGTATAAACGGTTATTTCAGGTGTTCCGCTGCTGTATACTTTTGCAAAAACATGAAAGTAGAGTGAGACGAATGTTGCGAACGCCTCGGTAAAAAAATCGGGATATTCCGGTGCAAATCTATTCCGTCTGAAATAGGCTTGTACATTTTTTGTTTCAGTGTATTGAACGAATTCGGCAGGCGTCAGATATTTTTCCATTACATCGATTGCAATGGGGTATAAGAGCATAAAATGATAGAGCGCATGATATACCGATACCCCTTCGGGGAGATACAGCGCATATTTCGGGGAGGCGGTTTCGGCTTCCTGTTGCGGAATGATAAAATGATCAAACGAATACAAGGCGATGTCTTGTTTATATTCAAAACTGATATAAGGATACAGCAGCGTTTCCGCATGCGGCGCCGCGAAAAAACTGCGGTTAGGGATAATGCGGTTTTTATAGGCTGAAAAATGAGCGGTTATAGCGTCCTCATTCGTCTTTTCTGAAAAATAATCGATGATTATCCGGTAATCGGCTATTCGTTTTTTTTGTATACGCAGTAGATCGGTTAAAAATTGTAAAAATAAACTGACGGAAAAAATCGGCGCGGCGGTATTTTCGCGGAAGCAGTATACTGTCGCGCACGGGAGGCTGAATGATTGTCCTCCGTTTGCTTGCGCGGTTTCCGAGATGAGCGTTAAAATCGTTTGAAGCTCACGCGGGGCAATCCGCATCAACTGGTGCTCATAAGGAATTTCAAAATAAATACAGAGCATAGGTACCTTTCCTCTAAAACCGTTTAAACCAACCGCCGGAGAGCGTCTACTGCAAACTGATGAGAACTAATCTTCCAATTCAGGCATCCGGTGTTTGAGCTCACGCAGAAATTGTTCGCCGCTTACTCCTTCCTTTAGGCACACAAACACGCAATTATCTCTTCCGGCTATGATCCCCAGTACCGATTCAAAGTTCATACTTTCCAATGCGATCGAAATAAGGTCGGTATGGCCTGAGTAGGTTTTTATCACTGCCATGTTGCCTGAATAATCAATGGAGATATAACCGCGCAAAAAGTCCTGTACGCCGGTTTGCTCGGATTCTTTTAAACGGTCATTTTCAGGAACTGTATAGACATAGCCGCCTTTGCCGTTAGAGACCTTACTTACTTTCAGCATCTTTAAATCACGGGATAATGTCGCCTGAGTAACGGGAAACCCCTCCCGATCCAAATAGCCGAGAAGCATTTCCTGCGACTCAATCGGATATGATTTTATCAGATTTTTAATCGCTTTTAATCTTGTTAGCCGCTGTTTCACTGTCGTACCTGCACATCATAGTGCATAAATATTCAAAAAAGTCAATAAAATTGCAAAGAAATACGATAAAGCCGATCGTTTTTGCATAAACGGAGCAAAATCAACACCCCCGACTCGGGGAAGCGCCGGGGTATTAAACCCTCCGCACGAATAAAACCGCAAAGGCCGCCAAGAACGCGGAGATACATTGAGGGACGGTAAAAGAGCAGTACACGCGGTAAGCTCTTTTGGCGCTTCCTTTTTGTTATTTTGTTTTTCCAATTAAAAAAATATCAATAAAAAATTAGAAAAGTATTTGACAGCTTGAAAAAGCTGTTGTATGCTGTAAGTATAAGAAAGTTAAGGAAATTGTCCTGCTTATTCTGATCGTTATCATCTTCCTTAACGCCGGTTTGTTGCAGTAAACGGGCGCATATGCCTGTTTATGATAGCTGGGAACCGTAGTTGAGCTGCGGTTCATATTCAATGTTTCATATACCGTAAGGAGGAGTGTATGAAATTTGACATATTGCAAGCTAAAATACGCGGGGCGAACTTAGCTATAGAAGATGTTGAAACGTTACTCTCACTGCAATATCTTTCGCCGATGTATCCGTCGGGAAGATATGAAGATTCAGGGTTATGCTTGAAGCAGGCAGAACGTGAATTACAACAACTTGCTCGTGACCTAAAAAATCAATATCGGGTATTGCATAACCAAATAGGGAATGGTTCTTCTTTCGCTAGTTGCCGTGCAGCAAGTTCGTGTGCTGTTAGCTGTGCCGGAGGTTGTTCAATAAGCGGTACGGGACGGTAAAAGAATTTTCTATGCTTTATAATGAATATAAATGGTATATGCCATTTATATAGGTATACCTCACAGCAAATATAAAAGCTGTGGTGTATATCAATTTTATACACATATTAGGAGGATATGTATGAAATTAGAAAAATTGAAAGAAGATTTAGGTCGGGCACGATTGATGCTAGGTGGCTCGGATTCTCCGCCTCAGCCTATTCCTTCATGCTGGTGGAGCTGCGAAACAGGGTGTACAAACGGATGCACAACAGGATGTAAGCCTGCATGCGATACCAAATGTTCTGTTGGATGCTATTCAGGATGTTCACAAGTGCAAACTGGTAAGTAGTAAGTAGAAGTGTAATTGTGCAGGACATTTGTCCTGCACAAGGCTGTTTTTCAGATTTAAAGATGTTTCTATGCAATTGGATAAACTAAGAAGTGATATAGTAGCGGCAAATTTATCCGTTTTTTCACTGGAGGAGTCGCTGCTTTTTGAAGAGTTGTTCTCTTTGGCTGTTTCTGCCAGTGGCTGCGCTGCGCAGGGGGCGTGCCAAAGCTACTGCGCTCAAGGCTGCGCTTCGTTCGGTACTAGTACCTGCACCAATAGCTGTACACACTTTTTGGCGTTCTAATAGACCTGTTCTGAAACTTCAGTTTCAGAACAGGTCTAATGACTAAATGTATTGTGCATTTTCTAACATAAATCTAAGGAGGTTTCCGTATGCAATCGTTTTCTGCACAAGCAAAGCTGATTTATAATCCCGAACTGCGCTTCCGTAACGAAGGGACGCGCTGTATTGCGTATTCGATAGACGATTTTTTCTTTTCGCCGGATCACGTAACAGTGCTTCTGCCGCAGGAGGTGATTATGCTGCTCCTGTTTGACGGCGAACACACGCTGGAAGAAACGGCGCAGAATATGGCCTATGTGTTCGGCATTCAGGATGCGCCTGAGCAAAACGGCACGGCAACCCCTATTTCGTTAACCCAAAGCCTTAAAAATTCGATCGAAGCCCTTGAAAAACGCATGAACTTTAGCCCGCTCGTGATGGATGCTGCGGAGGTTGTTCCCGGTCTGCTCAAGCAGACGCAGGAACGCTATCCCGATCCGGGCGCCTTTATTATCCCGAAAGACCGCATCGTGTTTGATCCCCGCGATCTGCGGTTAAACCAGCCGCTGTCGGTCAATTATAATGTGATGACGTCCTGCGGGTTCCGCTGTAAATACTGCTATCATCCGCTGGTCGCCGTGCCCGATCTTATCCCGTTGGAACGGCTCGATACGGTCTTTGCAGAGCTTAAAAGCATGGGCTGCGAAAGTGTTATGCTGACCGGCGGAGATCCGATACTCCGCCCCGACATCGATGAACTGATGCAGAGCCTGTACCGGCACGGCTTATTGTACTCGCTTTCGACAAAGTCCGTTATTTCCGCCGAGCGAATCAAAAAGCTGCACGAAACGGCGGGGTTGCGCGGTATGCAGATCAGCCTCGATTCCGCCGATTCCGAAACGGTGCAGTACCTTTTGGGCATTAAAAACGGAGACTATCACCGTAATGTCATCAAAATGATACAAAATTTACAGGCGAATGATATTGAAGTGCGGGTAAAAGCGGTGCTGACCGCCTACAATGCTGATGGTATCGGCGAATACCTTGCCCTGCTGAACGGTCTCGGCATTAAGCGGATGCAGGTGGTGCAGTACGGCAGAAGCGGCACCCGCCACACCGACGACCTCTACCCCAGCGATGAGCAAATGGAGCGGGCAAGCGGTATTGTTCAGCAGTTCAAACAAGATCACCCCGATGTGGAGCTCACCGCAGGCGGTTTTTCAAAAGCCTATGACGAGCCGGTTACGGTCGATAAAATCACCCCCGAAACCATCTTTGCCAAACGGGCAATTTGCAATGCAGGCAGATTTTCGCTGACGCTGATGCCGAATGGAGAAGTGTTTATTTGTGAACAGCTGCCGTATGATAAAAAATACGTCATCGGAGACCTCCGCACACAGAGCGTTGCCGAATGCTGGAACGGGACAGGGGTAAAAACGTGGCTCAGCCCGCCTAAGCGCAGCGTCTTTCCCGCTTCCTCGCCGTGCAAAACCTGCCCTGAAGAATACTATAACGAATGTCATACGGTTTACAGCCGATGCCTCCGCTTTATCCATGAAGTAACCGGCACCACCGAAACCGCCGACATCAAATGCCCCCGCATGACTTTCCCTAAGGTGCGGATAAGCTAATAAATAGAGAGGAGGAAACGATGAAAAAGAAAATAGCAGTGATACTGCTGGGTTTTACGATGTGCGTGCTGAATGCTCAAGCGCAATCGTTTGAACGGGAAGCGGCTCTTACGGAAACGGCAGTAAAAGCGTTTATCGCACACCATGAAGCGCTTTTTTCCGATATTAAAGATGTTCGGGGAGGCAAATGGCTGTCCTTAAAGAATAAAAATGCCGGCCCGCGGGAAGCGCTGGATGCGATAACCGAAACGGATCCGCCTAAAAAAATACGGACGGTGTTTGAACGGTACGGCCTTAATCCTGAAACAGGACATCTGCAAATTGCGATTATGCAGTATGGGATCGTTGCGCTTGAAATAGAAGAAGCGCTTACGGAAGTAGCGGAAATGACCCGGACAAAACGGGAACAAGCAGCGGATAAAAAAGTTGCCGCTTATTTAATCGAGTTGAAAAGTCAGATAAATTCTGCCGATCTTGATTTGATTCGATCTTACCGTAAGCCGCTGCGGCCGATCTTTAATACTGACGATTAGACTAATGCATTGTATAAAACCGTCTCAGGCTGCGTTATACCGCTGGACTGCCGTATTAATGCAGCCTTTTTTTATAGTTATCGGCGCCATTACCGTCTTTACGTTTCTGGGGAACTATATCGGAACCTATGAGCCGCTGTGTACCGGACGGATTATCGACTCGCTGACGGCAAAGGATATTCCGCTCTTTTGGAAGATGATTGCAGCGGTAACGGCAATCCAGCTCGTAGGGCTGGCGTTTTCGCTTATCAGCTCGTGGATACAGTATTTACTGCAAAAGAAGATCACCGGTTACACCGAGTCGCGCTTGTTTTTAACGGTACTGCATACGCCGCCTTCCGCCGCAGCAAACAGAGGTAAGATACTCAATGTCTTTCTCAGCGATCTTGCCGCGGTAACCGGCATCTATACGCAGCAGCTGCCTGCGCTGATTATTTCGGCCGGTACGATGGCCGTTATCGGCTTTCGGCTGGTGCGGATCGACGGCTTCTTTTTTTGCCTAACGGCAATCTTTTCTATTATACCGGTATTCCTTGCACACTATTTCGGCCAAAAGCAGGCAGCGGTAACGGAGGTACAGCGCAGGCAGCAGGATCAATACACTGCGTTTATCGATGAAGCGGTAACGGGCTTGCATGAAATTAAAAACTATTCCGCGGCGCGTTTTTTTAAGAAGCGGTTTCAGCAGCTGCTGACCGCTATTTTTTTGTATTTGAAAAAATCAACCTTTTTGGATATGCGCGCATCTGCGGCATCCTTTACCGCGAATTTTGTAACCAATATGGCGTTGTTCATCATTGTCGGCTATTCGGTCTTAACCGGTAAAAATACCGTCGGCACCATCGTATCCGCGCTGATGTATTCCCAACAGTTCCGCTCGCTCGTCTCCTCATGCGCCGAAACCTACAAAGGCATGGTTATTGCACTGGTTTCCGCAAGGCGTGTAAAAGACTGCTTTGATGTCCGTACCGGAGTAAACGGTATCGCAGTCAAGCAGATGAAAACGGCGCAAAAGGAGCTCCGCATTACGGATTTGTCGTTTTCGTATACCGGCGAGCGGTTTCTGTTCCTGCATCTTAACGCGGTGTTCACCTTTCCGCGTCTATACGCCGTAAAAGGGGAAAACGGCTGCGGAAAAACCACGCTGCTGAATATCATTGCAGGAACCCTTCGTCCGGTGCATCAGGAGCAAGCGCAAGCCGGATCCGGAACCTACGGGATGCCGCAGGGCAGCGGGAGCATTACCTTTGCCGGTTTCGGCTCAACCGCCGTCGCCTACGTCAGTCAAAATCCTTTTATTTTTTCCGATACGGTAGTGCATAATCTCACACTGGGAAAGTCCGTAGGCGAGGCGGAGCTTACCGCTGCGCTTGAGAAAACACGGCTCACACAGGTTATCGATGCGCTGCCTGAGGGGCTGGAAACAAAACTCGGCGGAAACGGCTATACGCTTTCACAAGGCCAGCGGCAACGGCTTGCTTTGGCGCGCTGTCTGCTGCACGGTTCCGATATCATCCTGTTTGACGAGGCTGAAAATGCACTCGATGCCGAAAGCGCTGACGCCTTGGAGCGTATCCTTTCGGAACTGAAAACCTCAAAGCTCATCATCATGGTAACGCACGGCAGCCGGTATGACCGCATTGCAGATGAAACGCTGAGGCTGGACGCACCGGCGGAATAGCCTTAAATTGCAATGCAAATAAATCACAATGGGAGAGAAGAAGCGGTTATTGCAGCTGCTTTATCCGTGCGGAGGGATTATCTATCTGACTTTTCCCGTTTGAGCATCATATAGATGACGGTGCGGGTATAAGAGACCGGCTGCTTGCATCGCTGTTCCAGCAATTTGATAAGCGTTTCAAGGCCGCTGTGCTGCTCAGGCGGGAATGCTGCACGGATAGCGTTCCCGTATTCGGAATCGGCTGAAAACCAGCGTGCCAATTCCGGCTGCGTTATCAGGCGCTTTTCTCGATAGCTCTCTTTCCGGCGCTCCTTTACGGTATAGCCTGTCTGTTCTGCAAGAGCCGCGACCGTATGTTCAGTCCATGCAAACCGTTTATGCGCTTTATTTGAGAAGAACGCCGTTTCCGCTTCAATAAAGCGTGTAAGCGTCTGCGGGGAGGGAAGCGTTGTTTGCCCATCCTGCCGTCCGCCGGTCTCATCGGATGCGCTGAAAAGCGCCGAAAGTCTGAGTCCGCTTTGAGGCAGCGGAAAAGCGCATACTATGCGTGCATGATGTGTGTTTTCGGCGCGGAGACAAGTAAAAAAAGCGGTAAAATCTTCTACCGTTTCCGCAGGATTGTAGGACAGCACCGTATCAAAATCAATATCGGGAAAGACCGCGCCGCTGTCGGAAAGCGCTGCGCCGGACTGATCCGCCGGAGCGCTGGCCTGCGCTGGAATAAGGGCGGTAAAGGGGCGCATCAGGGGATCAAAAGCGCCTGCATATTTTTCCGCAGCGTCGAGCGCTTTCTGCGATTGAAAAAGGCCTGCCGTGCATCCGGTCTCGGTGATGCGTGCTGATGACCACAGCAAAAGGCCGTTGTCGGCGCGGTATACCAGCACGCGGTCTTCCGCATGGAGCGCCGCATACCGAATAATGGCATCGCGGATGTGCTCAAGCAGCTGCGCGCCGGTACTTTCGCTCCGTATATGCCAATCTTCTTCCGTATAGGCGTGCTTATCCTCAGAGTGCGTTTCTTCCATTACTGCAAGCTGCGCTTCCCGCTTGGAGAAGACTTCGTTCCGTATCTTTTTTTCATAGCCGGTTTGTCCCGGCGTATAAAATACCGTTCCTAAAAACGCATCAGGGAGGTATTGTTGAGCAACCCAGTGATCGCGGTATGCATGAGGGTATAAATAGCCTTCGCCGTGTCCTAAGTCTTTTGCATCGCGGTTTGCGTCTTTTAGGTGATTGGGCACTTCGGTGTTTTCTTTTTCAACTGCCTGCAGTGCATCAAAAAAACCGAGCGCGCTGTTTGATTTCGGACAAGTTGCAAGATAGAGCGTTGCATGGGTAAGATGATACCGCCCTTCAGGCAGACCGACGCGGTCGAATGCCTCCGCTGCTGCCGTTACCACTGCAAGCGCGGTAGGTTCGGCAAGACCGATATCCTCGCAAGCGGAGATGAGTAACCGTCTGAAAATAAAATGAGGCGATTCCCCTGCGCGTACCATCCGTGCAAGCCAGTACAGAGCCGCATCGGGATCGCTGCCCCGTATAGATTTAATAAAAGCGCTGATAATGTCATAATGGTAGTCGCCGTCCTTATCGTAGAGCACAACCTTTTGCTGAATACTTTCTTCGGCTGCTGCGCGGTCGATGGTAAGAGCGGTTCCGTCAGGCGGCGGCCAGCGGTCTACAGAAGTTTCAACAGCGAGTTCCAGTGCATTCAGAAGGCTCCGCGCATCCCCTGCGGCTGTTTTGATGAGATGCTCAAGAGCCCCTTCCGTAAAAGAAACCTTCCATCTTCCATAACCCCGCTCATGATCCTGTAAACAGTGTTCTGCAGCCTGATAGAGGTCTTCATCGGTAAGCGTTTTCAGCTGAAATACGCGGCTGCGGCTTACTAAGGCCTTATTTACCTCAAAAAAAGGATTTTCGGTGGTCGCACCGATAAAGATAACCGTTCCGTTTTCCACCCACGGAAGCAGCGCATCCTGCTGCGCCCGATTCCAGCGGTGTACTTCGTCGATAAATAAGATGGTGGTTTTGCCGTAGAGTTTTTTATGTTCTTCTGCAGATGCAATCGCATCGCGGATGTGCTGCACACCTGCAAGAACGGCATTTAAACTTAAAAAGTTGCTTTTTGTGTGGTTTGCAATGACCCGTGCAAGAGTGGTTTTACCCGTACCGGGCGGGCCGAAAAAAATAACGGAGGAGAGCCTATCCGCTTGGATAGCTCTCCGTAACAGCCTGCCTTTTCCGACAATGTGTTCCTGTCCGATGTATTCATCAAGATTCCGCGGACGCATCCGTGCCGCAAGGGGCAGCTGCGTTTCCGCTGTAGTCTCGAATAGATCCTTATTCACGGTTCCATTCAAGCTGTCCGGGATTATAAAATCCCCAAAGGCCGGTATTGCGCGTACTTTCATCAAGCGCTCCGGCATAAATGCTATAGCCGGTTCCGCTTGAAACTGCGTAGATAGGATCGACCCGCCATTTTCCGATGCTGTTGTAATACTGATGTATAATTGAAGCAGGTATGGAAGACTGCGCAGAACCGGGCTGGATTTCAAATGCAAGGCTTAGATTATCCGGATGAGCATTGTCGAGCTTTATTTCCCGATAGCCTGTGCCTGTTGCGATAAGCACTAGTTTTTTTGCTTCCAAATAGGTAATACTCAATGCCGCAGCACTGCTGTAATTGCAGCTTTTCCATGAACTGCCGTTATAGCAATAAAGCGTATTGCCTGATGCAATAAAGAAAGAGTTCGCACCAGGGCCTGCGCACATGCTTTGTAGATTTCCTGACGGCGCTCCTGCCGGAACGGGTACACCCTCTGCATACATCTGTTTATTTGTAATACAATATCCGCCGACGGCACCCCGGAGTATCTCATCGCTTGCAAGCTGTGCTTTGAAAATTGCTGTAGTTCCGGATACCGATACCGTATAGAGCTTATGCGCTGCATCGATTGCAAATACCGTTGCCGTTCCGCCTCCGATATAAGATGACCCGCTTACATAGGTGATATCGGCACCGGTTATAGGCGTCCATCCGCTGCCATTGTAGTGATACCCCTTTAATGAATCTGATCCGTTAAATGTTCCGTAAAGGGTAGTACCGTTAGTCGCAATGCTTGTGCAATAGCCGGGACGGTTCACTTCTTCCCACTTTTCCGTATTTCCCTTTGTTTTTTGAAATAACCTGCCGTTCGCTACATACAAGGTTGAACCGATAGCCACAGGAGCGCTTCTTATCACGCCTGAAACGGATGCCGGTTTCAGCTTTACTTCCTGTTCAATTGCTGCAAAGATAGGAGCATTGGTACAGCTGAAAGAGAGTAACAGCGCTGCAAGCGTAGCGCCGGATAATAAAATTAATCTTCTCATTTTTTATTTCCTATGTGGAGCCTTCTAAAAACTTCAGTTTCCAGAGCAGCCCCGTTAGAAGTGATAGCGCACCGCAAAGCTGATGCCTAAAAAATTACCGGTACGGTTATTTGAGGCAGGCTTGTACCATTGCGGCATGATTTCCCATGACAATTCTCCGCCGAATGACCATTCGGGAGAATACTGATAAAAAAATCCTGCGCGCGGTCTAAAGAACATACCGAAATAGCGCGCCTCATTATATGCTTGATAATTGCCGCCGATGCCGAATGAGAGCGGAAACCGCATTTTCCCTGCTGTAAATGTATAGCCTACATCAAATATAATCGGCAGTAAGAAAAGCAGATTTTCACCGATTGTTACATAAAAGTCTAAATCGATTTCACCGCCGAGAGAAAGTCCCTTTGTCAAATAATAAGAGTAGCCGAGAGAAATACTGCCGCCCGGGTACATATTCGGTTTAATAGCAATTTTTGTCGGAGAACTGTTAAAAAGCGGTATACCGAGCTGTAGTCCGATACGGAGAAACTGATCGCCTTTGCGGATCGGTTCATATGCATATGCGGTAATCGGCGGCTGTTCATTTGGAGGCTCTGAATCGTGCGGCTCTTGGACATCCTGTGCCGATGCTATTCCTATAGCGGCGAAAAAAAGAAAAATCAAGCAATAACGTTTCATAACGGAATTTTACTCCATGCGGTTATTTGTCTTTTAGTAACCGGCTTCATTAAACTTAAAAATTATAGCGTTTTATAGATTTTATAACAAGCCGTTATTCCGAAAGGTTACATATCGGCATAATCCATGCGTTATCCCATGCATACAGCGAGAGCGCAATGATTCCCATCGCAATCAGCAAAAGCGGAGCGTTTTTCCATCGGCTGCTCATCTTGCTCTCATCTATCCGCAATGTAATGGCATATAAAATAAGCGTCCACAGCATCATCCCCGCGCATGCGCTGAGTATGATAATGAGAAGTTCCCAATAGGAGAAAGCGTAATAGAGCGCAAACAGCACGGCGCCGTAGCTGAAAAGGCGTTCCTGCAGCAGTTTCGGCGGTGTGCGGAAAAGATATGCCGTCAGATGTTCTCCGAGGTAGAGCCAAAGCGCCGAAAAAAGCGGAGTAAGGAATAACAAGCCTATGGGCGCAAGAATATACTGCATAAACAGCCAGCACAAAGAAGCGGCAGGCAGCATGAATGCGGCGTTTTTGAGAATGAAACGCAGCGCTGCCCGCTCCGAACGGGCAGACATGGTAAGCCGTTCCAATCCTATTCCGTGTATAAAAATCAGCGAGGCAGGAAACATATAAAAAAAGATTAACGATGCGCTATACATAATTATTTCCTCTCGGAGTTTTGAACACAATCAGCGCTGTGAAAGGTAAGCGGCGTACCTTCCCGTAAACTTCTGAATAACCATAATCCGATTCCGAGTAGTATCAGTATGCCGGCGCCGCTGCCCCAGAACCTGAATGGGGCGGAAAGCGGAAATACCGGTATGCTGATGAGTCCCGTATGAGCGGGAATTGACAGTGTGCCGAATGCAAAAAGTTCTCTCAAGAAAGAAGCTGCAATCAATACGATCGAATACAGTACCGGAAATTCCATTATGTTCCCTGTTTGACGGTGATGCTCCAATGCGGCGGAAAGCATATAGGAAAACGCAAAAATGTATATATAGCTTTCGAGGTTTAGTATTACCATAGGGAACATGAGGCGCACCAGTTCTCCGTATAAAACAGCGGCAACCGTAATGCTTGCGTATTCGATGAGCTGCTTCCCTCTTTCAATGCCGAGATACGCTATCAGCATTCTACCGAAAATTCCTGCCCCGAATAAGAGCCAAAATTCCGCAGCAAAAATCAAGCCTTCCGCAAAATGTGCAATGGCTGGAATAATCGGGCAGAGGCCGAGAAAAAAGACAACGGAGCCGTTTCTCATTGTTTGCATGTGTTACCTCAGATATTTTTTCATCATTTTTTCAATTTTTACTTTCTGCATGGCGATCGTGTTCTGCGTAATACCGTAATAATCCGCCGGTACGGACTGATCTTTTCCATCCAGCCCGCAAAATATACAGCTTTCGCCCGCTTCATAAAAGAAGATGCCTGAATAAATGCCGTATTTACCGGTCATGGGAATAAAGAATATCCACGCTTCTTTTCCGTCTGCCTTTGCTGAAAGAACATTACGGGATAGAAATCCTAAATGCGCCGGTTTGATAAAATCGGCGATGACAATAGACTTGTTTTGCAGTTGCGGACATGCGGCGCATAGTCTTTGCGCACTGCTTATAAACGGCTGCTTTCTCAATAGGGCATTGAGGTATGAAAGTCCGCAAATTATTCCTAAAAATACCAGAAAAACGGCGGCGAGTATGCCGTATTTTTTTGCTGTTTGTTTTGTTTTTTCGGTCATTGTCCGCCTCGCTTCCGCCGGTAATAGCGTTGCTCTATTAGTTCAATAAGCGGGGTAATGCAGCCGGCCGTTGTAACGGCAAATGGGATGCCGGCAGGGAAAACGCCCGGCCCTGTTATGCAAAAAGCAAGAGCCCCAGCAAAGATACCTGAACAGAAGCGTCCTCCCCATGAGCGGGGAAGCGAACCGTTATCGTGTATGATAAAAAAAGCGGAGAATAGTATTCCGCTTGTCAGCAATGCGGACAGCACATCTCCGCCGCCGTATGTTCCGGTATGGACGGCCGGGGAGAAAAAGTAGACAAGCAGTCCGTATACCGTAAGGAATGTGAACGGAAGCGTTTTATGTACGGTTCTCGTTGCAAGCAATACAATAGAGGATAGGATGATGATCGCATTATAGCGCAACGCCGGTATTTTCGACGGAAAAATCCAGAATAAATTGATATATCCTTCCGGCAGCGTGACTCCGACGCTATGTAAGAGCGCCGAATTAAGGACTGCTGTGATCGATTGATCGGCGTCTATGTGCGCTGCTCCGGTATTTTCAAAAGCGGCAAAAACACTGCCTCCGCTCCGTATTTGTTCAATGCTGACCTGCTGGAAAAAGATGTCCGGTTTTGTTACCGCAGCGATGCACACGGCAAGCATAACGGGGTTGATCCACGCATATCCCTTTCCGCCGAAAACGCCCCAACTTAAAAAATATCCCATGAAAGCGACTGTAAAACTGAAAATAAATCCGCCGTCCGACGGGAGAAAAAAACCGATGAGAACGCCTGTAAGTAGGGCATGGAGGTCAAAAGAGAGGGGGGCGTTTTCAGATGAGCTTATCAGTAGAGAAGCCGCTATCGTTGCGGATCCGGTACAAATAATGAGCAATATCCCTGCAAGATCATTCATAATGCCCATTACGGCAAGCTGTATGCCGAGCAGTAAGAGATAGAGCAGTGTTTTATGTATGCCGGTATAACCGGTATATGTAAAAGGCGCCGTAAAAAAGGCAGGCTCTGTTTTATAATTCACTGAAACCTCCTTTCTGCTGCGCTGCCGATCCGATAATAGCGCAGAGCGGAATGCGGGAAGGGCAGCCTGCAGAACAGCACGCGCAGCGCCTGCACACGGTGATTGCATGGATAATGTCGGGCGTATAGCAGTTGTTCTCTATTGCACGGACTACCTTTATCGGATCAAGATATGCGGGGCAATTCCGTAAGCACTGTCCGCAATGGCCGCATTCTTCTCTTTTGTGTGTAAGGTCAATATCGTTACCGGCGGCATGGATGGATTTTATCCCCTTTCCGACCGGTATATCCAAACTGCCGGCCGGTATGCCGCGTAATAAGCCGTTCATAACGATATGCGTGTTTTTGCTTTTGAAGCCTCCGCACTCCTCAATGAGACTGTCTATGGGGGTGCCGATTCTGACTTTCAGCACTTTTGACGTTCCCAGCGCTTTTCCGGTCAGCACAACATACGTACTCAGCATCGGCTGATTGTAGTAGACCGATTCGTACAGCGCAATGGCCGTTGCCGCATCAATAACAAAGGTAGTCCTTTCCGCTGCGACGGTACGGGGCGTTTCAGCCGGATAGGTCTCCGGTACGGATATGTACGAAAGGGGCTTGCCGGTGATGATACGTTCTGCAGTGTCGGAGAGCGTACGGTTTTTTTTGACGGTAGCCGCTTCGATGATGACTTTTGATGCTCCCAATGCTTGAGCGGCAATGCCTACTCCTTCAACAACCTGCGGCAGGAACTGCTTTGCTAAAAATGAATCCAATCCGCAGGACGGATCTTTGTCATAAAACCGTGCGGTCAGGGTTTGTATACCGTTTTGCCGTGCCGTTCTGAGCATTGTCGCAAGCGGCGTAATTCCATCAGCGGTATTCACAATCCCTGAAAGCTCAATAAAATGCAGCAGGTCTTCATTGGAAGCCTGTTGCCACGGATACGGATTCGGCGTTTTGCCCAGAATATCAAACGCTCCCCCCGTTTTGATACGGATACCGCGGAAAAATCGGCCGTTCGGCAATGGGGATTCAACAATATCCGATACGGTGCCGGGCACTGATGCATGCACATGGACGGAAGCAGTATTGCCTGCCCGCGCGATCATTTGGCCTTCGTGCACGATATCCCCCGCCGACACCAGCAGCTCGCAGGTCATCTGCGTTTGAAAAGAAAGAGGAATAAGTGCGTATTGCGGTAAGAAGGCATTGCCCTCAAAACGGGGAGCCGTATAGGTATATTTGATAAACTGCTGTCCCCGCTTAAACTGTATAAAATGTATCATCGTGTTTTAACTATTATAATAAGAATACAGGGAAATAACAACGTACCGAGCCCGATAAAAAGCACCGCGAGTTTACCGGCTGTAAATAACCGCTTTTGCCGGTAGACCGCTCCGGTAAAGCCTCCCTGCCGTGCCAGCATTTTCTCAAGCGGCAGCAGTGAGAGCTTGTCATACCGTAAAACGCTTCTGATAAAATCCGTATTAAACATGAAAAGCGGTCTTTCTTCTCTGTGCAGTTTTCCCTTGCTGTCTTCCGTAAAAAAATCAAAACGGATTTCCGCATTTTTTGTTATGGGCAGCAGCGGTTCATGGACATTCAGGTAGGGTAACACGGTTTCATACCAGCAGTCTTCAATATAGTCGCCTAAGTCGGGGAGACAGCCTGAATGTTTTTCAGTCTTTAGTTCAAAAAAGCCGTCATCAGTGAACGGGGTAGGGGAGCGCAGCGGCGATGGGATAGACAATGTTGCAGCCGTGTGATTAAGTCTATTCCATGAGACGAGAAAGGGGGATATACCGGCGCAGAAGAGAAGGAGAACAGTAAGTACGGTAGCAGCGAGCGCATACCGGCTATCCCAAAAACGGAACCATGATTGCGGATGCATAACAAGCACTTTTAATGAGGGATGCAGCCGGTATTGTTCCTGATATGCGGTTTGCAGGCGCAAAAAGCTGTATACGGAAAAAAATGCGGAACCTGAGAGCGCAAGCGCAAGACAGTAAAACAGCAGCGGGTATAACCCGTCGATAATCACCGAAGCGAGAGACACTGCCGGCAGTATAAACATAAAAATATTGCGCCGTATCCGTTCTCTGAGCTGTTCCCATAGGATTGTACCGCCGGTGTCGAGCGCTTCAATCCAATACGCGGTTGAAAAAATACTGATCAGCGAGCTTATCAGTGAGAGGCTGCTTTTTACGCAAAGCGCGTAGCACAAAAAACTAAAGGCGACGGTTGCAAATACGCATTTTTTCCGGCTTCCGATTAAGCAACAGAGAAAGAGAATGGCTGCAAGGCCTGCGTTGAAAAATGCATATGAAAAGGCCGGTTCAAGATAAAACGGCTGCCCTGTGCCGTACAGAGCGCGGTACAGTTTGATAAAGCGGGAAAACGATGTATAGGGAATGTAAAAATAACGGAACTGTTTATGCTCATCGGTGAACCACTGCATATAGCGGGCAGTATCGGTGAACGGAAGAGAAGAGCGGTAGCCTGCGTCTAAAAAAGCAAACCGGTGAGGAACGGTAAATTCGGAAACAACGCCCGATAGTTCTGTTTGTTTGAGCGCGGAAAGGTAGGGCGCTGCATCGGCGGAAGCGGGAACCGCAAGGATTCGATAGTCTTTCCATACGGGTTTGGAATGCTTGAGCGGTGTAAAAATGAAAAGCAGAAGACTTGCAGTAGCGATGAACGCTGAAAGAAAGTACAGAAAGGTGTTCAGCCGTTTCATTTCTTTACGCTACATAAAATACTGAAAAATAAATCCCGATAAGAATACCGACAATAATACCGGCGAAAACCTCAACGGGACTGTGTCCTTGAATCTCCTTTACCGGTTTAAACGCGCTTTTTGTCATTTCGGCAATTTTTATTCCGACTTCATTTAAGGTTTTTGCTTGAATGCCGTTTGACCGGCGTACTCCCATTGCATCGCGGATAACGATCACTGCCGAGAAGAGTGAAAAAATGAATAAGTCGGAAGAAAATCCCTGCTTAAAGCCGATCGAGGTTGTTAAGGCGGTTACCAATGCCGTATGACTTGACGGCATACCGCCTGTTCTCCATATCAGCAGATCGATAAAAACAGGCAATGTGCGTATGGAAGAGGCGCAAAACCCGATAAGCGTTTTAATAAATTGACTGAAAAACCAGCTGGAAACTGCAGCCAAAAAAATCGGATTATGCGATATAGTATGTATTTGTAGAAAAAATCCCTGCATTTGCCGTACAGTTTTGTACAATTGTGCGCTTTTGTCAAGCGGTAAATCTATCCCGACACGGAACTCGTATCGGATGCGGCGGCTATGTAACTATCCGCTGTATGAATTGCTTATCATCAAGAAATATTCTATATTCTTCCTGCATTTCCTGTGAGGATGCTATGCAGGTGTTTTTATTGAGAGGTAATGAGTATGAATAGGAAAAAGCAGTCTATTTTGGCAACGCTGTTCTGTATGATGTGCGTTGTATATGCTGAAGTATCGATTACGCAGCTTACCGGCGCACAGCTTGAAACGCTTATGACCGATAAGACGGAGAAATCAAAGTATCTGGTAATTGATGTGCGCGAGAAAGAGGAATACGCCGAAGGCCATGTCCGCAATGCCATCAATCTAAGCGTAAATGAAATCCAGTACCGCTTAGCGGAAATCAGCGATCTTAAAAATAAGAATATCGTTACGATTTGTAGAAGCGGTGCGCGTAGTATGAGAGCTGCCGAAATGCTGAAGAAAGAAGGCTTCACGCGTCTTTTTAATGCGCCCGGAGTGAGCAGCTATGCGTATCAAATGACTAAAACCGCTAATATACGCGGACAGAAATTGCAGGAGCTTGCAGAAGCCGGAACGTATCTTATTATTGATGTGCGTGAAGCTAAAGATTATGCTGCCGGACATATAAAAGGAGCGGTCAATATTCCCGCTGCTCAGCTCGATTCAAAAATAAAAGAGCTGCCGAAAACAAAGAAAATAGCCGTATATTGTTATACCGGCGAGAAGTCTTTTGCAGCTGCGCAGAAATTGTCCGCTGCCGGTTATGATGCGCTTAATGTCTTGGATGGAACAAAAGAATACAAAGGCTATTCATTGGTAAAATAAATAGACCTATTCGATAACTGCGTTTTCGAATAGGTCGGTGAGTTCTAAATCGCACAAATAGCGCGATTTAGAACATCGCATTTCAAGGTAACCTGTTCAGAAACGGAAGTTTCCGAACAGGTTTAATCAACCTATCCGGCACCAAGAGTGTCGGGGTATTAAACC
Source organism: uncultured Treponema sp. (assembly GCA_905372265.1). Taxonomy (GTDB): domain Bacteria; phylum Spirochaetota; class Spirochaetia; order Treponematales; family Treponemataceae; genus Treponema. The sequence goes on from CAJPOL010000008.1 coordinate 19,379, forward strand.
CTCGTACGAATAAACAGAAAGAATACAAGAATTTCAGTACAAAGAACATCTGATGCGTTGCCCTGACCGCTTGCAAAAGGGCTGTGTTTTTCCTATTATAGAAGCATGACAGCGGCATTAGTGTATTTTAATAAACGGAAAGATGAACGGGTGCAGTTTTTAAATCAGATTGTACAAGAACAGGCCCGTACCCGGTGCGATAACTTGTGCGTATTGGACGGCTATCATTTGCAGGATTCCGATCGCTTAGGCATGTATCAGTACGTTGCCGTCTTTTGTGCGGACAAAGCGTTCTTATCTTCAAAGCCGGAGTCCGCCGTTATCGCTCTTTTGAGGGATCACGGACTTGGCAGTAATGCAAAAGGCTGCGTTTTAACGGTAAAGCGGGGACTGTTTTCCGCAAAATTTGCACGGAATATGATGAACAGTCTTGAATCAATCGGCTTTAAGATCGATTATTTTGAAGTGATCGGCAGCGAAGCGGATGCCCGCCGTGCGGGATCAAATATCGGTTAGCGATACCGGCTTTTAGGATGCGCGGTTTACGGCATGGAAAATTACTATAAAATTCTCAATGTTCCCCCAACGGCCTCCGCTTCCGAAATAAAACGGGCATTCCGTAAAAAAGCAAAGGAGCTGCATCCCGATATTCCGCAGAATGCAGCGGGAAAGACAGCGCAGAAAGCAAATGAACAGGCGCTTTTACAGCTTATCCGCGCATACGAAACCTTGCTTGACACAAAACGGCGGTCCGATTTCGATTTTTTATACGGTAAAACGATGGAAAGGGGCCAATCCTCTTTCGATTACCGGCTGTGGTTAAAGGCGCAGCCCGGCGTAAAAAATAAAGCACTGCTGATTTTTTTTGATCTTTTTCATAATGAAGAAGAGGAAGGTATTCGGGAATTCTTACAGCTGCGCGCCGAACAGTCCTCATTTTCATTGGCTCCGTACCTCAACCGCGGAGACTTTATGGACTGCACATTCGTACTTGCAGAGGAGTTGTCTTTCCGCAGCGAATACTATGAGGCTTTTTTACTGCTTGAACAAATTATCCTTGAGGAGCAAAGAGAAGCCTATTTCCGTCATTTTTTTCCCGAAGTCTTGCTGCTTGCCCGTAAGCTCCTCCGCGAAAAAATTCCGCATACCATTGCCGACGATCTTGCGCTTGACTGCTGTGAAGCGGCGTTGAGCTTCGGATTAACCAAGACCGATAAGGCCGGTATTCTAAAACAGATGGCTGAAATTTATTACCGCATGGGCGATAGTGAAAACGGGAACAGCTGCGCCGGAGAAGCTGTGCGGTTAAATCCTCGTATCCGCGGTATTTTGAATATGAAAAAGCATTATCGGGAGTATTCTTAAGATAATGCCGAAAACGATCAATTAAGGAAGTGTAAATGATACGGATTAAAACAAAAGAGCAAATTGACGGTATACGGTTATCCTGTAAAGCCTTAGCGCGTCTTTTCAAAGAACTGACGCCGCGCGTAAAACCGGGCGTGAGCGCAAAAGATTTGGATGATTTTTGCGTGTCCTATATCAAGGATATAGGCGGAAAGCCTGCGTGGTATGCAGAAAATTTCCCCGGCGCCGCCTGCGTCTCCATCAATGAAGAAGTTATTCACGGGTTACCCGATAAGAAAAAGATTGTTCGGGAAGGCGATCTTGTTTCGCTTGATATCGGGATAGATTTAAACGGTTATATAAGCGATTCGTGCGTAACCGTTCCGGTCGGCGCCGTCAGTCCTGAACGGGCAAAACTGCTGCAGGTTACAACCGATTGTCTGTATGCAGGTATTGCCGCCTGCAAAGCAGGTAAGCGGGTCAACGCGATTTCCCGCGCCGTATACGAATTGGCGCAGCAGTATAAATACGGCGTAGTATACGACTACTGCGGGCATGGAGTCGGCTTGAAAGTCCATGAAGATCCTGCCATCCCCAATGTGCCTGAGCGCGGTGCTCCCAATCCGCGCCTTGTGCCGGGCATGGTTATCGCTATTGAACCGATGATCAACCTCGGCACTGCCGATGTTAAAACCCGTCCCGACGGCTGGACGGTTGTAAGCGCGGATAAGTCCTGTTCATGCCACATGGAGCATACGGTCGCTATTTTTGAAGATCATACGGAAATTTTAACGCAGTTAAACCCCGGCGAGCTATAGGTAATCTTCATTTTTCCTTGCCGTTCGGCAGCAATAGTGCTATTTTATATACGGGGAACCTCTAAAAACTTCAGTTTTTTTGCAGATTCCTATTAGGAGGTTAATAATGCTCTTTTATACGAAAATGTCAAAAATAGTTTTATCTTTTGCTATATTGGGATGCCTTTTATGGATGTGCGTCTTCTCGTCCTGTTCCGCAGGGCCTGAATCGGCGACAACTGTGTATGCCGACTCCCGTCATTCGGATTCGATTACAAAAGAAACAATTTCCTTATTGGAAAGTTTACAGAATGCAAACAGGCAGGTCTCGAATACTATTTTACCGTCAGTCGTAACGTTATCGGTTACGGAAACAAAGAAAATACGGAATCCTCTTTCACGGGATGGGTTTCCGTGGTTTTTTTTCGGAACGCCGAACGAAGAACAAGGCGATAATTCCGACGGAAAGCAAGCGCCCGAACAGGAATATAAATCGGAAGGAGTAGGTTCCGGCGTCATTATCCGCAAAACGGGGAATACCTACTATGTGCTTACTAATCAGCATGTTGCCGGAGAGGCGGAAAAGATTATCGTTAAACTCCACGACAGCCGTACCTTTGAAGGAAAACTGGTCGGCGGCGATCAGCGCAAGGATATTGCACTCGTTTCATTTCAAACCGATGAAAAAGACATCGTACTTGCCGAGCTCGGCAATTCGGACTCGGTAGAAGTCGGCGACATTGTGTTTGCCGTCGGCTCTCCGCTCGGATATGTCTCAACCGTTACGCAAGGAATGGTTAGCGCGGTAGGACGTTCAGGCGGGCCGAACAATAACATCAATGATTTTATTCAAACCGATGCCGCCATCAATCAAGGAAACTCAGGCGGGCCGCTGGTCAATATCTACGGTCAGGTTATCGGGATTAACACGTGGATTGCTTCATCAAGCGGCGGGTCGCAGGGGCTCGGCTTCTCTATTCCCATCAATAACGTAAAACATGCGATCGATTCCTTTATTTCCGATGGTAAAGTGAAATACGGATGGGTTGGGGTGCAGCTTGTCGGCAGCGACGAAACGGTTTTAAAAGCGTTGGGCATTGAGCATAAAAATGGCGCGCTGGCGGCGGATGTTTTCTTAGGCTCCCCTGCTTTTAAGGGCGGTGTACAGCCCGGCGATTTTGTCGTAAAGCTGAACGGAAAAGCTGTGAAGGATATTAACCAGCTTGTTAGAGATATTGGGGATTTTGAGAGCGGGACTACCGCAGAGTTTACGGTTATCCGGGATGGTACGGAAAAGGTTTTGAATGTGAAAATTGAGGAGCGGGATCAAAAGATTGTCTCCGATTCTTCGAAATTATGGCCCGGCTTTATTCCGTACGTATTGGATGATGAGATACGCACAAAACTCAAGCTGGATAAAAAGCAGACCGGCGTATTGGTAACGAATATCAAAAATAAAACGCCGGCAGCCATCATCGGGCTTAAATCGGGGGATGTCATTGTTGCGGTAAACGATACGAAAGTAACCGGTATAAGGGATTTTTACCGTGAATTGTCGAAAGCGAAAAAAGAAGTGTGGTTCGATGTGATACGCGAAGAACAAACGCTGTCAACACTGCGGTATAAATTCTAAAGAAACGGCCTCCCGCCGGATTTCGGTTTTGCCGGAATCCGGTATTTTCTTGATAACGCATTTTAGAGTAACCTGTTCTGAAACTGAAGTTTCCGAACAGGTCTATTTAAGGAGAACATCACACGAAGGAGTTGCTATGGAACCGTTATTACATATAGAGAATCTGCATTTGTCGGTAAATGAAAAAACGATTTTGCATAACTTGAATTTGACCGTCAATGCAGGGGAGATACATGTCGTTATGGGGCCGAACGGGGCCGGAAAGTCAACGCTTGCTGCAGCCATTGTCGGCAATCCGGTATTTCAGGTGAATAACGGCTCTATCTTTTTTCAAGGGGAACTGCTCAACGATCTGCCGGTGTTTGAGCGGGCGCGGCGGGGTATTTTCTTATCTTTTCAAAATCCTGAAGAAGTACCCGGTTTAAAAGTTGAAGAGTTTCTCCGCGCTGCAAAAGAGGCGGTTACCGGTAAAAAAATTCCTGCGCTGCAATTCCATAAAGAGCTGCTGCGCATGATGGAAACGCTCAGTATCAACCCCGAATATGCAGACCGCAGCTTAAACGTCGGCTTCTCCGGAGGCGAAAAGAAAAAAAACGAAATACTACAGCTTGCCGTGCTCCAGCCTCAATTAGCGATCTTGGATGAAACGGATTCGGGGCTTGATATTGATGCGACAAAAATCGTATTTGAAGGGGTTTCAAAAATCAAAAGCGCCGAAATGGGAATTTTGATCATCACCCATCACAGCAAAGTGCTCGACTACCTAAAACCCGACCGTGTACACGTACTGATTAACGGCTCAATCGTAAAAAGCGGCGGTATTGAACTGGTCGAACATATTCAAGAGCACGGCTATGCCGGTATGTAGGGAAGCGTATGAGTAACGATTTTAAGATGTCCCGCTCCCCCTTATTTCAAACACGGAAACGGACGTATGTTTCCGATATTGAGCGGGGAATTTACGATATAAAAGATTCCGTTGACTACCGCTATTCTACCGGAATAGGCTTAAACGAAGAGGTGGTAAAAAAAATCTCCGCACGGAAAAAAGAGCCCGCATGGATGCTTGAATTGCGGCTTGCTTCTTTGCAGCATTTTTTTGACCGGCCGATGCCCGATTGGGGCGCCGATCTTTCCGACCTCAATATTCAAGAAATTGTTCACTATATCGTCTCGGACGAAAAACCGCTTGCAACCGATTGGGAACAGGTTCCGGAGGAGATTAAGCAAACGTTTGACCGGCTCGGTATTCCTAAGGCCGAGCAAACCTCTCTTGCCGGCGTCGGCGCTCAGTATGACTCCGAAGTTGTTTATCACAGCCTGCAAAAAAACCTTGCCGAACAGGGAGTCGTCTACCTTGATATGGAATCGGCGGTTCTTCAATATGAAGATATTGTACGCGCTCACTTCATGCAGCTGATAAAGCCGGACGATCATAAGTTTGCGGCGCTGCACGGAGCAGTATGGTCGGGCGGTTCCTTTGTGTATGTGCCGAAAGGGGTGAAAGTTGCTTTGCCGCTGCAATCCTATTTCAGACTGAATGCAAACCAATCGGGACAGTTTGAACATACGCTCATTATTGTCGATGAAGGCGCCTCGCTGCACTTTATTGAAGGATGCAGCGCTCCTAAGTACTATAAAAATGCGCTCCATGCCGGCGCCGTAGAGCTGTATGTCGGCAAAAAAGCGACCATGCGTTACTCCACCATCGAAAACTGGTCGCGTAATTTGTACAATTTGAATACCAAACGTGCAATTGTTGAAGAAGACGGGGCTATCGAATGGGTGTCAGGCTCTTTCGGCTCGCGGATAACGATGCTTTATCCCATGAGTATCTTAAAAGGAGACCGTTCCCGTTCCGAATTTACCGGCGTTACCTTTGCTTCGGCAGGGCAGTGCCTTGATACGGGGACAAAGACCGTACATATCGGAAAAAATACGGTCTCGGAGATGCATTCGCGCTCAATTGCAAAAAACGGCGGCGAAGCGAATTACCGCGGATTGCTTTCAATTAAAAAAAGCGCAACGGGCGCAAAAGCGCTCGCCGAATGCGAATCGCTGATGCTGGATAACGAATCCCGTACCGACACGATACCTATTATCGAAAGCTGTACCGATGATGCCGACATCGGCCATGAAGCGAAAATCGGCAGAATAAGCGATTCGATGGTGTTCTATTTGATGCAGCGCGGACTTGATGAAGCAACCGCCAAATCCTTGATTATTAAGGGATTTGTTGAACCGATTTCCAAAGAGCTGCCGCTTGAATACGCCGTAGAGCTGAATAATCTTATTTCTATAGAGCTGGAGGGGACAATAGGCTGATGAAAAACGAAAACTATTTCAAACGGCTTGACTACCGAATGCAGGATGTTCCTTCCGTTCCTTTTTCAGGTCTTTCATTCCATACGCAATCGAAGTCGGCGCACTATATGCCGATTGAGCGCTTCATGGAAACGCTCAATGCCGATATGCGCGGCCGGTTATTTCAGTTTGAAAAATCGGCGCGTGAAAAACATTGCGGCTTGGGTATGCGCTTTATTGAGGAAGTGCAAGCAAAACGGAACAGCGGCTTTTATCTCAGAGCCGATAGAGATGCTTCCGGCAGTATGCAGGATTTTTTTGTACGGTTTTCACTCGATTCGGAAAACGCCGTGTTATTCGATCAAAGCTATATTGAGATAGCCGACAACGCATCGGTGCGGCTCATCCTCTACTTTGACACCGCTGAGCGGCAGCCGGATTTGCAATCGTATCGGAATGGACTTATCAGTATTCATGTCGGAAAAAACGCCGCTGCAGAAATTATCAAAATTCAAAATTTTTCCGATGCAGCGTTGAACTTTGAGACAGTGCGGATGGAAGCAGGGGAAAAAGCCCGCATAACCGTCCATGATATACAGCTCGGTTCTCAGAAAACAGGCGCGTCCTACTCTTCGTACATGCAGGAGCAGTGGGCCGAAGTGCGTATCTATCCGCTCTATTTTACCGATAAAGCGCGGCGGATGGACATTGAGCACAATCTGATCATCAATGGGAAAAACACAGCGGCGGAGATAAACGCGCGGGGGGCTCTTAAAAATGAGTCGCACAAGATATTTCGCGGTAATATTTTTTTGAATAAGGGCTGTTCCGCTTCCTGCGCCCGTTTTTCCGATAACAGCATCATGCTCGATAAGAAAGCCGTAGGCGTTAGTATTCCGACCATCTTCTGCGATGAAGATGATGTGATAGGCGAACATGCTGCAAGTTTTTCCGCTATCGATAAAGAAAAGCTCTACTATATTATGAGCCGCGGCTTTGATGAACTCAGCGCAAAAAAGCTGATTATCGATTCCGCATTCCGTCCGGTATTTAACCTGATACCCGATGAATCGGTACGCAATAGGCTGAATGCGGAATTTGACGGACGCTTATCGGCGGAGACGGCCGGTATGTCGGTAAAACCGGAGGAGGCCTTACATGTATAAACAGTATTTTCCGCTGCTGCAAAACCGGCATATTCACTATCTTGATGCGGCCGCAACCGCACAGCGTCCGCAGGCGGTACTTGATGGCGTACAGGCGTATTATGCCCGCAATAACGGTAACGCAGGCCGGGGGTCTCATACGCTTGCCGTAGAATCTTCCTCGTTAATCGAAGAAGCTCGCGTTGCGGTGAGCGCTTTCATCGGTGCGGATGCAGGCGGCGAAGTAATATTTACCAAAAATGCTACCGAATCGCTTAACATCATCGCATACTGCTACGGGCTTACCCGTCTTCAGGCCGGAGATGAGATTATCATTTCGATTGCCAATCATCATGCAAATCTTGTGCCGTGGCAGTATGTTGCGCAGAAGACGGGCGCAGCGTTACGGTATGTCTATCTTGATAAAGATGGCAACTTCGATATGGCCGGTTTTAAAGCGATTGCCGGAAACCGTACTAAGATTGTCGCGGTAACAGCCGCCGTAAACACGACCGGAGTAGTGTTCCCTATTGAAGAGATTATCACGGAAGCGCATAAGCACGGCGCCGTTGCCGTTATCGATGCGGCGCAATCTATTGCGCATTTTCCCCATACCGTTGCAGCATGGGATTGCGACTTTCTCGCTTTCTCGGGGCATAAGCTCTATGCGGAATTCGGCGCAGGGGTTCTTTACGCGAAGCGGACTCTCGTTGAAAAAATGCCGCCTTTTTTATACGGCGGCAGTATGATTGAGTATGTAAGCGAACAAACAAGCGAGTTTAAAACGGACGGGCGGAAATATGAGGGCGGTACATTAGATACCGCTGCAATCCACTCCTTGCGGCTTAGTATTGATTTTTTGAAAAAACTCGGCCTCAGTGAACTGCATGACTATACTGCAAAGCTCAATAGCTCCTTGTTGGCGGCCTTGCAAAGTCTTGACTTTATAGAGACCTACTATATAAATGCGCAGCAGCGGGTACCGACAACCGCCTTTAATGTAAAAGACGTACACTCTCACGATACCTCATATATCTTGGATGAGCAAGGCGTAATGGTACGGAGCGGTCATCACTGCACCCAGCCGTTGATGGCATATATGGGGATCAATTCCTGCTGCCGCGCAAGTTTAGGAATTTACAACACCGCAGAGGATATAGAAGCGCTTGTTGCAGCCCTTAAAAAAGTCTACGAGATTTTTAAAAGAAAATGATGACTGCTGCATTCTGAGCCGGTTATAAAAATTACGGGGGTGATGATAATGCTCTACCGGCTTGTGTAGCCGACTGAAAATTATTACTATAGGCAATAAAAGGGGTTAATAATGACAAGAACCGATTTTGATCACATTATCCGGAAGGCGGCTGTTGTATTCATTATAATAGCGATATGTTCGTCCTGTACAAAAAAAGAATCGCAAAACGGCGCTTCCGGCAATGCTGCTAAAGAAACGGAGATAACGGCAGGCACGGCGGGGAAAAACGAAACAGCTCCGCAGGAGACAGACGGTGTGATCTATGTACATAAAGCGGCACTGTATGTGGAAAATGGAGAAGGTAAAATGAAGTGGACGAAAGAAGCCTCGCTCGGCGATAGAGCGTTCTTTTTAGGAGAAAAGAAAGAGGCTGCACGCACCGATGGCCAAAAACGGACTTTTTTTCATATCAGCCTAAAAGATCACGATTATTGGATTCAAGACTATTGTTACGAGCCTAATACGGTTCCCGCATTTATTTCAGCGGAAAATACGCTTCTGTATAAGTCGGATTCGGCAATGGGAATGACAGATGAGGTTATGCCTCAATTTTTTATCGTTGCCGTTTATAAAGATAGCCAAGATAATGATAAATTTTGCAAAATTGCTGCCTATTGTCCCGAACTTGCGACCTCATGGGTTGTAAAGGAAGCCTTTGTCAAACGGGAGAACCTTGAATTTGACGGTACAGCTATAGAAGCGATGATGCTTGCCCAAGTAGCCTCCGAGTCAAAAAATGATACCATCCGTGCGGAGCTTTACCGCAATGCAATTGAGTTGGAATCGGCGTATAGCGATAAAATTGCGGAATTGCAAAATCTTAACGAGTTCATGATTCAAGAAGATGCTTTTATAAAATCGATAAACGTAGAAAAAATAAATGAAAAGTCTGTTGTTTCGGAAAATGTTGATTTACTGAGCGTGCCGCGTTCTGACGGTGGATACCGGATAGTGGGTGAACTGAAAGCAGGTACTCCGGTTGTCGCAACCAAACAAGTTGTGTTTGAAAACGGCGACGGATGGTGCTACATCCAACACAAGCAGAAGAAAGGCTGGGTAAGAGCCTCTATTTTAACACAAGAATAACCGATAACTGTTCACTCATTTCAAATAAAAAGACCGTGAGATAAGGAGTAAAACCGGAATGTTTCCTCCTTATCGACGGTACGTTTCATTGTTTGTACCTCCATGCGGTGCGAAGAAAGCGGATAAAATGCTACTATTAACATGTATGCTGATTTTATCAAATCGGCGAAATAATTAGGAGGAAAAGATGAACATTTTTGCAAGACGGATGTTGTATGTTGCAGTTCTTACCGCAGTGTTGCTGGGATGCACAAAGAAAGAGGCTGATATGCCTCAATCTTCCGAAACAAAGAAAAACGGCTTTACGGTCGGTTATTGTATCAATAATCTCAATGATACGTTCCAGACGTATATTCTGGAAGCTGCAAAAGAAACCATTACTGCGGCCGGAGGCATGGTTGAGGTTAACGATGCTACTGAGGACACCATCAAGCAGCAGGATCAGGTAAACAGCTTTATTGCAAAGGGCGTGAGCGGATTGATTGTCGTACCGGTAGACACCGGTTCGATGGATGCCATTACCAATGCGGCGCGGAATGCCGGTATTCCGATTTGCTATGTCAACCGCAATCCTTTTGCAGGCAAAGAAGAGAGTATGCCTGACGGCGTATACTATGTCGGATCTCAGGAGATTGTTGCAGGACGGCTTCAAGGCGAACGGATTGGGGAACTGCTGCAAGGGAAGGGCGGCGTTGCAATCTTGGTCGGCATCCTCGGAAACGAGGGCGCATTAAAACGGACGGAGGGTAATAAAGAAGTGTTCGCTTCAAAATATCCCGACATCACCGTACTTGCCGAACAAACGGCAAACTGGCAGCGCGATCAAGCGGTTACCGTTACCGAAAACTGGATTACCGCTTACGGCGATAAGCTGAATGCAATAGCGGCAAATAACGATGAAATGGCGCTTGGGGCTATTAAGGCATTGGAAGCGGCGAATAGAAAGGATGTTTTTGTACTCGGCGTTGATGCAACGCTGGATGGACGTCATGCCGTACAAGAAGGCTTGATGGCGGCAACAGTGTTTCAGGATGCAAAAGGGCAGGGCGACGGCGCTGCAAAGGTTATAACAGCAAAGATACAGGGCGGTAATCCCGACACAATTACATGGGTACCGTTTCAGTTGGTTGATAAGGATTCCCCGCTGCTTAAATAACAGCTGCCGTTCACAATCAGGTAGGATTTCGGCCCTTTTACCATTGATACGATACCAAAACGCCCTTGCAAAAGAATCTGAAATTTTTTGCAAGGGTCTTTTTTTGTGTCTGTTAGTAGCTGTATTTTACACTTATATTGACTGCATGATGTACAACATTTTTATCCGTCTTTCCGTTTACCGTGTAGTCAAATAATGTGTAATCGGCGCCGAATGAGAAATTCCTATATTTTGTTTCAAAACCTATCAGCCATCCTGAGGTAACCGCCGTTTCTTCCGTTACCGGCGTTCGAATTTCATCTTTCGTCTTATTATAAGTTCCGATAAAACCTGTTTTTGCCTGGAACCAGTCAAGAGGATTGGTAATAAGTCCGAACCCGTATTCAATCTTATTGCTTATTCTGGCCTTCCATGTTTCGCTCTGTTTTTTGTTCTCTATATCGGTTGTCAGTATAAAATCCGCATAGATACCCGAATTAATATCTTCTTTTAAATAATTAAACACGTTAAAAATGATACCGGTATTGAGTTCGTTTTTCATCATTCTATCCATCACTTTTTTATTAACTTTGGTTCTCGCATTATCAAAAAACTCAAAATTGTCAAAGACACTGATAGTAAAAAGGGAACGGGCTGTCGTATATGTTATTTCGGGCTTTATTTTAAATCCCGTCCACAGCGCTGTTGCAGTCTGCTCAAAATTTACTAAGTATGCAGTATCAAACCCCAGCTTCAGTCCTGTTATTACTTCGGATGACAAACGGATGCCCAGTCCGAATAAAGAATTCGGAGAGGTAAGCAGCTTATCTTTTTTATATTGAAGATAGGGTGTAAGAAAGAGATTATCCAAAAGCCGTATCTTTACACCGCCGTTGACGTCAAGGGGTAAAATTTCACCGGTAGAGTCTGCGTAATGGCGTTGCTCTTTCGTATCAGTCTTAACGGTTAGTTCTTTTACAAGAGACAGATTAACATCAAATGTAGGCGTAAAAAGGGGCGGCCGCTCTCCGTCTTCCCCAAAAAGCGTGCCGCATACAGCAATACAGAGCGCTGCTAAAAACTTATTCAATTTATTCATAAAAACTCCTTTGTTTAAGAATTTATCGTAACTGCTATAAACTCTGTAAATAAATCAACATACCCCGACGCGAGCGTCGGGGTATTCAACCCTCCGCACGAATAAAAATATGTTCCATTTATACCCGCCCGTTCCCCATAATGTCAAGGGCATTTCTTCTAATTTGTAATGTGTAATCAATTGTGGGTCATGGTTTTGTGCTGAAAGCCATTACCGAATCCTTTGCGTCCCCTGCGTGCTTGGCGGTAACATGAATACTGTACGTCCATGTACAGTATTCATGTCAAGTTTTTGCTAATGGCAAAAACTTGTTACTGATTGGAACCACCGCCGTCCATGGCGGCAAACCGCAAAGGACGCTAAGAGCGCGGAGGGGATTGAGGTAAGTTAAGCAGGTAGTCTTTACAAACATCCTTTGCGATCTCTGCGGGCTTGGCGGTTAATTAAAATAAAACCGCGAAGGACGCCAAGAACGCAGAGAGTAATGGAGAAAGTTGAGCAGGGCATCTTTACAAAAATCTTTGCGGTCTCTGCGTTCCCTGCGGTTAATAAAAAGAAACCGCGGAGTTTTTAGCCGTTTCTGCTTCTCTGTTTTATACAGAAAGAGATAAGAGGAGAAG
>CAJPOL010000009.1 GCA_905372265.1 uncultured Treponema sp.
TATACCGTGTGAGCTACTGTGTTTTGAAACTATTTATAATGCGGAATCCCTGGATGATTTAAAGAGAGAGATAAAAGAAGAAATACTTGCTGATGTTACTAAAGATGTGAAAAAAGATTTTGAGACAAGGTATGAAAAAGAAAAAGTAGAAAATATCAAAACTCTAACAATTGTCGGGGTTATACTGTCATTTTTGGTAGGACTAGCGGTAAATCAATTCACAGAATGTTTAGCATTATTTAAATATCTCTTTCCTAAATATGAACTTGTGTTCTCTTTTATTTTCTTTCCCGTTTTTAGCTGCCTTGTACTAGTAATTTTACTTCGTTACATACTGAAAACTATTAGCAATACATTCAATACAAAGGGGTCATATAAGCAAGGTATTAGGAGAAACTGATTTAAAGATAGAGAAAAATAAAAAGCCTCCCGTAATAGGAGGTGTAGGGTGTAGTAGATAACTTGTAACTGGTATTATTCCATAACTTCGATGCTGTCGATTTCGTCTTGAAACGCGCCGGTCAGCTGTCCGTTTTCAAGCTCTATGTCTATCTCCGCTATTTCAGGTTCGTTATCTATGGCTTGAGTAAAGCCTCTACAGAATCCGATTATTATTTGTCCATCTAGCAAGGTAACTTTTATGTTTTTACCGGCGTTTTTTGCCATTTCCAACTCTGTTATCATATTTTATTCATTCTCATTCCATGCATGGAAATAGAATTATACACTGGATTAGTCTCCCGCAAATTCAATACTCTCTATTTCATTTGCAAAAATATCATAAAAAATCTTTTCTGTTTTACCAATAGGATCGAGCATTATAGACGCTATCTCCGGTTCATTGTCTATAGCCCGCGTAAAACCGGAGCAAACACCGTCAAACAGAGCGCCGTTAGTACATTTTACTGTAACTTTCTTATGCTGCGAGTTTCTATAACATTCTATCAATTCTGTTTCTGTCATTTTTGAACCTCTTTTAATGTTGGTACAAGATGTATACCGGTTTTGCTATAATGAATTTTTGCCCTATCGGTTTCATAGAGATTATTATCAATAATGCTTTTGTTGAATCCTTTTAATCTATCATCCTGTATTATTTCGGTTAATCGTCCGTTTATCAAAGATATTTCACCTTTTCCTGCCTTTTCATTAACTATTTTTTGCAAGGCTTCCATATCATTTTTGAAGTAGCTGCTGTCCGCTTTGACGGTTTTAGAGCCGAAAATGTGCCGGTTCTGTTTATGCTTGTTGACGGCAGTACCGTAGCATTTTGCGTATGCTTTTCGGTATTCGGTAGGATTATTATGAAGCGTTTGAAGTTTCTTTTCAAGTCGTATGCGGTATGCCTCACGCCGTCGCTCTTTCAGCTTCTCTTTTTGCGCTTCAGTTAATTCTTCCAAATTGGTAAATGCGGAGGTATTTTGTAGACGCTTTTTTATTTCTTCCCAGTTTTCAGGCGGCTTATTGGCAACGTCGCCGCGCTCTATGTCTTTTGCGATAACCGGCGCTAAAGAGCAAAGACAGCAAACATGCGGCTTTTCGGGGGCGGCATCAATAGGATAAATACCTGCTCCCAGTCCGTGATCATCGGCATACGCCATCGTGTCGCAAATATCGTGATAGCCGGGCAGCCGGTTATTCGATAATAGCCATTTTACCGCCCTCACAGCAGGATTTTCTTTAAAGCCTTCAATCGTTGCCTGCCAATACACTTCGGATAATTCGTTGCGGGCAAGCCGTAATGCTTCATAGTTTAAGTTCTTTGGAACCCGCCCGCCCATGCGTTCGTACATATTCGGGTAATCTTTTACGAACGTTTCAGAACCTTCTTTGACATACTGCTGCAACGCTTTTGCAACTTTTACGCAGTCGGTATTGATGCCGCTTGAAATAATTTCTTTTATTTTTTCATAGTTGTTATCGGATAAATCCCATATCCGGTCGGATAATACAAACTCTTTATTCTTAAATATCCGCTCTTTGCGCATCGTACTTTCAGCAATCACCTCCGCTTCACGGAGCGCGTCTTTTTCAATCAGGCGGAATTTGAGCAAGCCTTTTTCTTTGTAGTACCGTCTTATCTGATCACCGATAAAAAGTCCTGCATAAGCGGCGCGGGTTAATCCTTCCCGCGTAATACGCTCAAGCTCGGAAGCAAAAAAGACTTTTTCTTCAGCTATTTGTTCTGCTAAGTCTTGAGTAATGCCGGTAAAAACGCCCTTCTTACCGATACGCTCCCGTATGCGGTTAATGCTCTCTTGTAACGCTTCTTTTATCTCCGCTTCGGCGGTAAGTAATGCCTTACGCCGGCCCTGTAATGCAGTGCGGATAAAGCCTTGTAGCTCTTCCGGCAAGCCCGATAAGTCAAAGTCCATGTATGCCAGCCCTTTAACCGGTTAAACGCAGCGCAGCTGAATTACGCACTCTTAAAGAGTTCTTCAATCGCCGCTTCCGCTTCTATATCCCCGCTCCGTATTCTGTCTTGTAATGCTTCAAGGCGGATTTTCAGTTTCAGCCATTCACTAGCCGCATCCTTTTCCGTTTCATAGTCGGCGGGGATTGCCATAAAGGTTTTAAGGGTATTAAAGGCGCTTTTGGGAGAGACTAAGCCCATCGTCATCGCCTTCTCCATTGCGCCGACAAAGGTCGCGAGAGCGCTCATCATTGCAACATCATCTTTTGCCGTCAGCTCCTGCCAGCGGACTATCACCTCATCGGCTCCGCCGTCCCCTGCAAATTCATCACGTCCTGCAAGGGCAATACGGGCTGCTTTGAACACATCGACAAGCCAATAGTAAAACTCGTTATATTCCCCTTGCCGCCCTTCTACTTTCTTAGCCCATACGGGAGACTGCTCGGCAACGCTCGCGTTGGTGGACTGCATCGCTGTCCCATACAGGTATTCAGGCATCGTAAGCTCAACGATAATCCAGTGCAAGAGCTTGAGAAGCGAAACGGCGCTTTCTACATTATTGGACTGCCCGACATACCGTATATCGCTTGCAGCATCTTCACCGTCCATAATAGCCGCCTTAAATTGCGTCATATCAACAGTGTCTTTCCCTTCCGCGATATGTCCGATTTTCTCATCCGTGAACCCGAATGAGTATTTGAGAAATTGCGCAACGTTTTTCACCTTTACCAATAAACGCGGCTCAAGGATATTGTCGATATGCCACCCGAGTTTGCGCAAAGTCGCATCATACCGGCGGATAAACGGAACAGCCGGAGCAATTTCAGGAATGCCGTCTTTTAAGAATGTTTGCTTGTTGTTATAAAGGCAAAATACCGGCACAAACGGGAAGGCAGTACGGTTGACCGTTTGCTTTTGCTGATACCCCGCAGGAAGGTCGCCGTCAATGTCGATTGTTTCCTTGCCTGCTTCAAGGGTGATACGGATAACGGCCTTCCTGTCTACGCCTCTCTCTTTCCATTTTTCAACCGTTTCAGTTACGAAGCGCGTATAGCCGCCTGAAAAGTCTTTGATACAATCATCTTCAATAACAAGCTCAAGAGGGATTTGCTTTATGCGGATTTCACTTTTTCCCGTTGCAGTTTGCTCTAATCTTATCCAGACATAATGCTTACCGTCTACCATTGTTTGCTTGTAAACATTGAATAACAGCGTCTTGTTTCTCGTTAAAAATGCTTGTATCGCTTTTGAAAACGTATCGCTTTCCGCTTGAATATCAGGTAAGCCGATAAACCAGCAAAAGGTATCGACATAGAGCTTGGTACAGTAGTTCCCAAGCGCATAGTCAAGATACCCGCTCTGATGCGACGGCGCTGACGAATACAGGGAGCGGGATAGCACATAGTCCGTTTTTACGCTGCTAAATGCTTCAGCTGCATCCCGTTTTGTAATGCCGCTATCCAATAATAAGCCGGAGATACTCCGGCTCCGCATAAAAAAGTCTGAAAGTTTCATTTTATAGTCCGCCTCCCAGAACATTAAACAATGCTCTTTTTGCTTTATCTTCCTGCGCTAAGTCTTTTAAATCGGGTTTTAGATAATTGATTGCGTGAACAAATGCATCCATGCGATCGGGGCTATCGTCGCCCGGCTGCCAGTTACATAATTCATCCTCAAGCATATCAAGCGGATCGGTTCCGTGTTCCGCGTTATAGGAGAGCGGGTTCCGATAGAAGTGAATACGCCCCTGCTCGCAAAGAGTAGATGAGTTAAGCGCCCGCGCCAGTTTTGAATGCACTGCCCGCACACGGTGAATGCGCTGCGTTACCCCTGCATTGATAAGCGTACTTTCTACCATATCGCCGCCTTGATTGTCTTCGATAACAACCGTATCGGCTTTCTGTGTTTCTGCCATAGCTTTTACCGTTAAGCCCCATTGATGGGGTGTTCCGATAAGCGATGCATCCGCCAATACGTAGTAGTGGCTTTCATTTTTGTGCTGAATAACAGCGGTACTGATAAGCCGTTCAGGGGCAGCTCCTTCTAATACCGTGATAATGCCGGTATGGTTTGAATCTGCTGAATGGCTTGCAGCAGGATCGACACTCACGATAATACGATAGCGGTTTGCAACAAGCGGCAAAACGTCTACCTTGTTGTTTCCTATCCAGTCTTTTTTAAAGAGGGCGTTCGGGTTATCGTCAAGGATTTGCGCATCATTTCTTTTGCTTTATTGCGTGTCATTTGCAGATCATGTTCAATGACATCTTCAACCCGCTCTCCACTCTTTTTACAGCTGTCATGCAGTTTTAAAATTATCCGGCCGAGCTGTTTTTGTGCTTCTACGATTTGCTTCTGAATCGCTACAGCTTCCGCTATAAGCGCAGCCGTTTTTTCGCTTCTGTCCCGCACGTATAGCTTCAGCTCAATTGCAGTGTCTATCAGGTCGTAAAATGTTGCCCAGAAGATACCAGAGTGCGCTTTTGAGGTTTTTACACCCTTTTCAGTGATTAAGATGTGATGGGTAAGCTCGTGTATCGCCGTATACATGAGCTGATTGTCCGTAGTAAAATTTCTGTTATGTAAAATGATTTCTTTGGTCGACGGTTTGTATAATCCGTTTACCTTGCTTGATTTTTTACTCGTTTGAGTAACCGTAAAGTCAGTTTTACAGTAATACAGCTTGGCCAATGCAGCCTTGATTTCCTCGTTATTCACTTTCTAACCCCTTACAAGAAAGGGCTTGCCCCTGCGTACTGGAACAAGCCCTTAAAGACTAGCCTTGCAGCTAGAACCGACAAGCGGTTTAGAAAGTACGCTCATCTAAGCCGCTCGTACGAAGCGCAATTTACGCTTCCCAAGTTGCTTAGAGATTAGCACTTAATAACAACATGATGCAATGCGCCGGCTTGACACATCATACATTTTTCGATATAGTATACATTCATTACGGCGGTATAGCTCAGTTGGTAGAGCAAACGGCTCATATCCGTTAGGTCATAGGTTCAAGCCCTATTGCCGCTATTTTGCAGGACACTGAAATTTAGTGTCCTTTTTTTATTTGTTGATGCTCAAGATTCATTTTAAGAAAGGCTGTTCCGGTATGTCCGGCTGCTGGAAAAAAACAGGCATTTTTGATATGCTGATATATATGGAAAAAAAAGCAGCGGTAACACGTCTCGTTATCTTTATCATCGGTTTTTTTATATTGAAAACGTGCGTTATGGATATTGGGAGAGTGTCAGGTTCTTCAATGGAGCCGGCTCTTGCGGATGGACAGCTTGTCGTTATCTGGAAATTAGCATACGGCATTCCATTACCGGCCGGTAACCGCTATGTATGCCGATGGCGCGTACCGGAAGCAGGCGATATTGTGCTGTACGCCATGAACGGACGCTCTGTTGTAAAACGGTGTGTAAAAACGGGAGGCAGTATGCTGCATTTCACGGCTGCCTCTCAGCCTGCAAGCGGAAGTTATGCGCTGTTACAGCTTGACGCCGGAGCCGTGCCGCTTAACCGCATACAATTTAAAAACCTCGGCGGCTTTTTACCCGCAGGTTCCCAAAAAATACCGGCCGGTTTTATTCTTGCACTCGGTGATAATGCGGCGCAATCCTATGATTCCCGCGATTATGGGTTCGTGTCTATCGATAGTATTCGCGGTAAACTGTTATGCAGATAGATACCTTCATTTCAAAAAAACGCTTTTTCTTTTTTATGGGAATGATATTCCTCTTTGCGGCAGCGCTTCTTGTAAAATATGCGCAATCCATGCTTTTAACCGAACCGGAAATTCGAAGCGGTAAACTCTCTCAGGAACGGGGCTCGATTTTCGACAGAAACGGCAAGATACTTGCAGCAGCAACAACGCTGTATAATGTCTCCGCCAATAAAACGCTGATCAGCGACCCTCATATGCTCGCTGCTATCCTTGCTCCTGCTATCGACATGTCCGAATCAGAGTTATTTGAAAAAATTGAAAAGAGCCAATCGAATTTTCTATACTTGAAAAAAAAAGTTAGTGAAAATGAAAAACAGCAGATAAAAGAGCTCATAAAGGAACATGAAATAAAAGGCATACGGCTTGAGCCCGTCTCAAACCGTATCTATCCTGAAAATGAACTGGCTTCTACGCTTATCGGGTATCTCGGCGATGATGGAAAAGGCCTTGCCGGTATGGAATACTCCATGCAGAATATCCTATCCCCTCCCAGCGGAACAGCCGGAGCAGAGGAAATGGGATATTCCGTATATTTGACAATCGACAGCTCTTTACAATACATGCTGCAAAAAATAGCGGAGAAGACGATGGCCTCAACGGAAGCCGAAGCCGTTATTTTTTTAGCAGCAGACGCTCAAACCGGTGAAATACTAGCATACGTCAATGAACCTTCTGCGGATTTGGCTCATTTTACCGCCAGCACGCAGGAAGAGCGTTTTGACCGTCCCGCTTATTTTATATATGAACCCGGCTCAGTGTTTAAGATTTTCTCGATAGCAGCGTTTTTAGACATCGGCAGTACCAAGGACTCCGATGTATACGCCTGCGATGCGCAGTTTATATTCCGCCCGCGGAAAACAGAGGATGATCGGGAGCAAAATGTAATCCGTTGTTTACGGGTGCACGGCAATGTAACGCCGCGCGATATTATCCGTTTGTCATGTAACGACGGCACGGCGCAAATTGCCGATAAAACGGATTCAGCGGCCTTTGATCAAAAGCTGCGTGCATTCGGGTTTGGGAAAAAGACCGGCATCGAACTGCCCGGAGAAGCCGCGGGGCTTTTTGCACCGGTAAGCGAATGGTCATCGCGGACAAAACATACTATTGCGATCGGACAGGAAATTGGAGTAACATCGCTGCAAATTGTACAGGCGGCAACAGCGTTCACCAATAAAGGTAAAACGCTAAAACTCAGTTTATTATCTGAAATACACGATGCGGCAGGACGGCGCGTATACCGGCATAAAAAAAAGCCCTTGACACAGGTCATTTCGCCGGAAACGGCGGAACGGGTTCTCGGCTATATGCAGACCGCTGCCGATGACGGTACCGGTTTTCGGGCATCGAT
This sequence comes from uncultured Treponema sp., assembly GCA_905372265.1. Classification (GTDB taxonomy): domain Bacteria; phylum Spirochaetota; class Spirochaetia; order Treponematales; family Treponemataceae; genus Treponema. The sequence goes on from CAJPOL010000009.1 coordinate 7,486, forward strand.
TGAAGGCGTCCCGATAGCAGTCAAAACCGGTACAGCTCAAATGGCTCAAGAATCGGGGCGGGGTTACAGTGCGACGGATTACCTCAGCAGCTGTATCGGCATCTTTCCGGTTGATGACCCGCAAATTATCCTTTACATGGCTGTTATTCGTCCGGTCGGTAAAACCTACGGCTCGCTCGTAGCCGCCCCTGCCATATCCGAAGCAGCAAACGCCATTATCGATCTCCGCGGCATGGGACGCAGTAATGCACTGCAGATCAATCACAGCGGCATTATTCCGTCGCACCGGCGTGAGCCTATCGAATTGGATAAAACCATGCCCGATTTGCGCGGAACGCCTAAGCGCCTCCTGATAAACCTGCTCAACAGAAAAGACCTTACCGTTAAGGTATCGGGAGACGGATATGTAACCGAACAAAGCCCTGCAGCAGGTACGCCGATTACAGAAGGAATGATTATTGAACTTATCCTCGAATAGCGCTCTCCCCTTTACAGCCGATCCGGCAGTTTTCTTAAAAAACTGCGCACTGTTTACCGCACGGTTCCCGCAGTTATCAGCCATGTTGGGACTTGACCGGCCGGAGGCAGCATCAGCTCAGTGGAAAGCGCTGCCGCCTGAGTACCGGCTCATCCAAACAAAAGCAGGAGGATCCGCTAGCCAGCCGTCGCTTTTAATGGAAAACAATTGTTTTCATTCAAAATACCGGCCGAAAGAGGAAGCAAGCCGCCTCCTCAGCTCCGATTTTTTTAAACAGCAGGCGGCGCAGCGGCGCTGTATTTTTGCCGGTCTCGGCTTAGGGTATCTTGCCGTACAGTATCAGGAACGCTATCCCGCTGCGGAAATCGTCATTATTGAGCCCGACCGCTCGGTTTTTCTCTGTTTTCTCGCGGCAGAAATACATGAACAGTTATGGAGACACGAAAAACTTTCCGTGCTGGTTGGAACGGCAGCGGAAGAAGCGGCCTCTTTTTTAAACGATACCGGATGGAGTGAAAAAACTCTTTTTAAACAGACTGTTTCTCTTGAAGCGCAGAAACAGTGGTTTGATTCTTTTTTTGCTGCGCTGAACCGAAATAGAGAAAAAAACAGTATCAATGCAAAAACATTGGAGCGGTTCGGCTCGCTTTGGCTGAACAATACCGTTAAAAATCTTGATATGGTATGTAAGACAGCAAAAATAGGCTGTTTCCGGAATGCTTTTTCAGGATGCCCGGCAGTCGTACTCGCCGGAGGACCGAGCTTAACCCGCCATTTGCGTTGTATCAATAAAAATGATAAAAACCATCTCATTATTGCCGTTGATACAGCGGTACGCGCATGCGCACAAGCAGGAATCGTCCCCGATTTTATTTTGAGTTTTGATCCTCAATACTGGAACTATTTACATACGGCAGGGCAAGATACAAGCAGTTCCGTTTTAATCGGTGAAGCGGCAGTGTTTCCGGCCGTCTTACGGCAATCGTATCGTGCCGTATTCCTCTCCCATTCATCAGTCCCCTTTGCCCGTTATCTTGAACAGGAGGACACCGCCGATTGCCTGCTTGCTGCAGGAGGATCCGTGGCGACAACCGCATGGGACTTTGCGCGCTACATGGGCGCCAATCCCATTATCATGGCAGGATTAGACTTGGCATTTCCTCACAGACAAACGCATTTCACCGGCAGCACTTTTGAAGAGGCTGCCCATACCTGTTCGGCACGGCTCAGCCCTGCTGAAGCAGCGCACTACCGCGCGCTCTATTCCGCCTTTCCGCAGCCGTACAAAAATTATGCAGGAGGAACGGTACTGACCGATCGAAGGATGCTGCTCTATGCATGGTGGTTTGAACGTACACTCCCGAAATATCCTGAGCTGAAGACCTATAATTTGATGCCGGAAGGCGTTTTTATTCCGGGTATGCCGTCCTGCTCAGAAAAAGAGTTTACCGCCTTTTGTAACGGTTTATCCCGATCCGCCATCCAAGACCGGCTGCACGCAATTATCGGCAGCGCCTATAGCGAAGCATTTTATACGGCAACTTCGATACGGCGGCAGCAGCTTGCCGATTCGGTACGGAAAACAGCGGAGAGCGCACAGTTTCTTTCGCAGCAGGCGGAACAAGCGGAACTGCTGTGCAGACGGTTGGCGCAATGCAATGACCAATCGCAGCGTAAAGCGTTGACTGCGCAATTATCCAAAACCGATAAAGCGATACGGTCAGGTTTTGCGAAAGAACTGGTTGAAGTCCTTTTTTTTGACTCAGGATATGCCGATGTATCTGATGAGCCCGATGCTGAGGTAACGGCAGAACGGGCATACTGCCGTATCGGCAAGATGGCGCGGCAGGTCGCAGAAGCGCTGCGGAACAGTGAGTTTTTCCGAAAGTCTTAACACGCTGCCGGTGAATGAAGGGTATAAATATGTATAAGTGTCACATTTGTCAGATATGTAACGGTTACGGATGCCAAGGCGAACTTCCCGGTATGGGCGGCGTTTTTAACAGCGCAAACTTTATTGCAAATTATCAAGCATGGAAGAAATACTACCTCCCCGATGCGGATTCATCGGATATTCCGCTGATACGGCTTGCCCCGATAACCGGCGCTGTTGAAAATGTCGGCTATCACGATGAACCGCCTTTTTATGACGATCTGATAAAAGGAGCTTCTCAAGCGGGGTTTCTTCTCAGTATCGGAGACGGCTATCCCGATGCCAAACTGCAAGGAGGGATTGCAGCGCTCAAAGCGCACGGACAAAGCGCTGCCGTATTTATAAAACCGTATCCCAATCCGCGTATTTTTGAACGCATTGATTGGGCCCATGCGGTTGCAGACATTATCGGGATTGACATCGATTCGTACAATATTATCACCATGCGGAACCTCGTTCATCTTGAACAAAAAAATGCAGATACGTTAAAAGCAATTCAGCATTATGCAAAAAAACCGTTTGCGATAAAAGGTGTGTTTTTGCCTCAGGATATTGAACTGATAAAAGAGCTGCGTCCCGATATTACGGTTGTTTCAAACCACGGCGGCAGGATAGAAACCCGTCTTGGCAGTACGGCTGATTTTCTTGCCGAATACGGAGAAACACTGAAACGGTATTCGGGCGAGCTATGGGTAGACGGCGGTTTGCGCACACGAGCCGATATTGCGGCGGCGCAGCGGCTGGGAGCTACACAAGTTATGATCGGCCGCCCGTGTATCACAGCGCTGCTGCAAAGCGGCGCCGAAGGCTTACGGCAGCTCTACAGGGCGCTGACCGGAGACCGCTAAAAAGCAGACAGCCCTATTCCCTCACGCGGAAAAGTTGAGCGGCAAAGCGGTTGATGCAGACCGCCGCAGCGTTCTTTGTCAGCGCCGGCGCAGGATGCGTATAGCGGAAATACACGGTTCCGCCGGTATCGATGAGCGTTAGTATGACCGACTCAGCGGAACACACTGCTGTCAGCGTAAACGGAGCATCATCCGACAGGGTAAAAAGCGATTTTTTTAAGGCCCGCTTTGTGTGTTTTTCCGTTTGCCGTTGTATCCGTATATCCGTACCGCTGCATAAAAGACGTACCGGCACATGTATCTGCCGGTCAAGGAAACAGGCCGGATTACTGCGCATCAGCTTTGAATACAGCGCAGCCCGTACCCCTGCATTGCGCGTGCATTCGATCAGAGCTGCCGCCGTTTGCTCCCAAAGCTCTTTTTCCCATACAGGATCAAGCGTCTGCAATGCCTGCTCTAAGAGCTTCTCATTGCGGAGCAGTATGCCTCTTTCGGCAGTGTACGATGCCTGCGCCTGCGGAATTAATGCCGTTTCAAGCTGTTCCGCTCTGGATAAATAGCGTTGCGCTTTAAACGGCGTTTTTTTAAAAGCCTGATAGTAAAAACTGTTTTTATACAGCTCATACGAATTTGTACCGTTTCCCGACAATGCATACTCTTTCGCTAATCTTATATTGTAGACACTCGAACAGGCACGATAATAACGCAGCATAACCGCATACTGCACCAGATTTTTCCGGCGGGCAAAAGAATCCGTTATACTCTCAGCTATCCGCATCTTCTCTACAGCATATTTTTTTTCATATAGTGCCGTATAAATATCATACAGATCAGCATAAAAATGCGACAGACTCATCCCGAAATGGGCGATCCAAGAATAATCCGTTACCCGTTCGATCTGCGCCATGTACCGCTCTGCCTGTTCCACATGCCCCATACGCACATAGATATGCGCAAGCCGTAAAAGCGGCAGCGGGGTGCGGTTATTTTCCGTTGCTTGGATGTAATAGGCGACAGCTCCGCTGAAATTATTCTTCCGCTCCTCCAATTCTCCGAGCATTAAATAGCCTGACGCACGGGAAAAATACTCGACGGAATTCCGTGCGTCCTCTTCCGCTGCGGTGAACCGGTAAAAGGCCGCCTCCAGAATCGCCTTATTATACGAATAAATCGCTGCCGAATAATAAGAATCATGCTGCAGCGCAAGCTCAATTCCTTTCCGGTAATAGTCATGCGCATTCCGGTAATCGAACAGCTCTCCGTACAAATTTCCAAGCGCATTTGCAAGACTGCCGTCATCGCCGTAGTTTCGGCATGCATCAAGCATCGCTTGAATACCTTCTTCAGTCCTATGGGTTTTAAAACAAAGCCATCCATACGATGACCATGCAAAAATATCGGCCGGATTATATGATAAATATTCATGCAAAAAATTGCGCGCTTCATCAGCCTTATTCAAAGCTGCGGCAGCGTTTGCCGCTCCGTATAATAACTTAATATTGTATTTATTAATCCGCAATCCTTGAGTAAACCGCCGATATGCCGGCTCGTATAATCCGTTCTCAAAGTACATATCTCCCAGTTTGAGCGGGAAAAGCTCATTTTCAGGGTAACGTTTAATCCCTTCTTCAAGCAGTGCAGCGGCAGCATCCCAATTCTCCGCCTGCAAAGCTCTGTCGGCATCGTGCAGCAGAGTCTCCTCTCCGGATTCAGGGAACCCCTTGAGCGGAAGCGTCAGCAATAACAGGAGTATCAGCAAACTGTTTTTCCCGGCCATCCTCCGGCGCTTTTCACAGCGGTAGAGACGCCGCGCAGTTTCTCTATCCTCATCGGTGCACTGCGGCGCAAATTTTGCCTTTTGTGTCAGCGCATAAAATTCCGCACTCGGCCTCTTATGCAGCTTTTTGAGCATGAGGATAACTTTCCGGTTATTTCTGGAATACGTAACTATCAGGTAAGGATAGAAAAAGAAGCCTGCGGCTATGAGGCACAGCGCAGCGGCAGCCGCAATAATGAAACGGTTTTTATGCATTTGGAAAAAGCGGCGCATCCGTTGCGGAAAAGAGAGGTCTTCCGAAAATGCCTGCAACCCGTCCTGACGTAAGCGCAATGCTGAACGGTTAAGTAAAATTTCGTCAAGAAGCGCGGTAAACTGATCCCCGCCTGCCTGAAACGAAAAATCAAGCGCCTCATCTGCAGCAAGCTGTTCCGTGGTAGGGTCAAAATCGACCCAGCCGATATGAGGAAAGAACACTTCAACCCATGCATGCGCCATATTCGCGCGCACCGGATAATAGTTGAGAACGCCTGCATCAGGTTGAAGAAAAAATCCTGCGGCAACCCGCGCAGGAATACCGAGACTGCGGAGCATCAGGCAGTATGAAAAGGCAAAATAAGAACAATAGCCTTTTTTTGATTCAGTTACAAAATACTTGAGCTGATTGCCGTCAGGCGCATGTCCCGGATGCAAGGAATACCGGTACTCCCCCTCACGGAAGTATTCAAGGAGCGCATATATCTTATCGGAATACAATGCAAATTCGCCGGTAACCGATTCTGCAAGCGGTAACAGCAAGCGTTTTGTCTCCTCATCAACAGCGGTATAAAAATCCAAGTCTTTTTGCGATAATCCTTCAACAGGGTCTCCCGAAGGGGGATCAGATGTAATAAGATCAAGCGGTACGCTGTGCACAATTTCACTTTCAGTTTTATACGCGCCCTTAAAACTCACGGTGTCCCACACGGTATACGGCGAAACGGACAGCGGATAATCGAGGGCGATAAAAGACGACGGATCAAGATTGACCGTGAAAATTTCCTGAGCAACTCTTTCTCTGTTTTGGAAAGCCGTATGGGGTATTTCCAGAGGCTGTTTCGGCACGGTAAGGAGCTGCGGAATTTCATCGGGGGCAGCTTTTTCAAAAAAACCTTTTTTAGGATCCCATCCGGCTAAATACATACGGCGGAATAAATGAGCGGCATAATCATGATCGACGTGCACAATCATCACAAGATGAGAGTTCATCGTAACCTCATCTTGCAGCTGTAAAAACTGTGAAAAATCAAAATCAAACAGTTTCTGTTCAAGCAATCCGCCGTTATTTCCGACTGAGCTTTTATTAAAAACTTTCGTTAAAACGAGAAGCAGCGCAGCGCTTAACGGAATAAAGAAAAGCAGAAAAAGCAAAAAACGGCGCTGCCGTATGAACGGTCCGCACAGTAAGGCTATCTGAATGAGTAGAAAGACACCGGCAAAGAGCGCTGCAAAAAGCGGATTGGAGAATACCGTTAGACGGTAGTGCTGCTGCGGTAAAAAAAGGATCGAAAACAGAACAATGGCAGCCAGCGGTTCATAGCGGCGCCACTGCCGGATATATAAAAACAACGCTGTCGAAGCGGCGCTCAGAAAAGCGGTAATGCCGAGTAATACTGCTATCAAGGAAAGGCGCAGATACAAAATATCCGCTTGAAGCTGCGGTATCAGCGCAAGGATGCCGAGTACAAGGGCAGGCAGTATCAGTGCAGCGGCAAGGCCTAACAGGAAAGCCGCTTCTCCTTGAATGTTTTTTTTATGCAGCGCATGTACAAAGCCCGCAGCAACAATACCCCACACCGGAAGCGCCCAGATCGGAAGAACGAGCGAGAGATAGCGGTGCGGTACGGAAAAAAGCAGCATCATTGAACAGAAGCGGAGCAGGTACACGCATTTAGAGTATTTGAGCATGGCAATCCTTTGCGGTAAAACGGTGCAGCGCCTGTTCCGCTGCCAAAGAAAGACGCCGGTAAAAAAAGTTTCGGCGGTTACCGGCAGCAGAGCAATACAGAAAATTCCTCAGTGCGCTCTTCTTTGTACTTTTGCCGGCTTCCTGAAGAAGCTGGGGCGGCGCTGCAAGATAGAAAAATGTCTGTATTTCCGCAAAACGGCTTGCCGCTATTCTCGCTTCAACCTTGTCTGTTGTTTCAGCCGGAAGCGGAATATAACAGTACAACAGGCCGCCGCCTTCGGGAACCGCTTTAAACACTTCGTCCATATCGGGCGCTGCTTCAGGCGGCATATACGGAGAGGGAACGGCAAAGAGAGGCCGTACATGGTCAAAAGCATTTTTATCATCAGGTGAGATCGAATACCGCTGCATGGTTTTTTGAGGGGCAGTCATCGGAAGTGCTTCCCCTCCCCTATCAGATGCTGCAGCAGGATAATCATACACAATGACGGAACAGCGGATATCCGCTGCAAGAAGCTGCGATGCTAAAAAACTCAACCGTCCGATAAACGCATCCAACACGGGAGCAATCAGCAGCCGATCTTTTTTCTTCCGTATAATGGGTTCTTCTATATAGATGCACAACTCTTTTACCGGCGGCGGCTCAAAAGCACCGAGTTTAACGGCAAGACTGCGTGTATGCGCATAGAGCTTCCAATGAATTTTCCGCGGATCATCACCGGGAACATACGGACGGGATTCGTACAATTCCGCCGTACGTTCTATTGCAGGGATATTCCGCGTCTCATGCGACCTGAGCAGCGGAATACCGCCGGTTTCGGAACGGATCACCGGCTGCACGGCCGTGTAGGTACGGTACAGGCGTATATTCCTCATCAGGCGGATCGAGAAGAAGCCTGCGAAATCTTCGATAGATATATATTCCCGTTTATAAAAGTAGCGGCCGCGCGGAACAGCCGTTTCGGGAGAAACAGTCCGATTTTTTCCTAAAAGGAATGAGAGAGTGCATACGGTTTCCGCCGATTGAGACGGAATGGCGGAAAACTCAAAAACAGAGCGTACAGCGATACCTGCGGCACAGAACGGAAAAACGGATGCTTTTCCGGATACGGTTTTTCGTTCATCAGGGCTCACCGTAAAGGTTCCGTTTTGAACGCTTACCTCAGGCTCCTCGTTTTTCCAGCAGAGAAAAGTAACCAGCAAGCCGGCAACGGCAAAAACAAGGTAAACCGTCAATAGGCCTCCGCAGGCGGCGCTCAAAAGCTCGCCGCGCATTACCCCTCCCGCAAACAATAGCAGCCCTAAGACTACATACGCTGCTCCGTGCACTGAAATCCGTATCATTCGCCCGGCGCTTTTGTCCAATCCGTTTTTTTATCGATAGACCGGATTGCATGTTCCGTAATTTCGTTAATCAGCTCGGAAGCGGCAGCGCCGCCGTTTTTGATAAGACAGCGGTGGGCAAGAACGGCCGGCGCCAATAGCCGGATATCGGCATCTTCGACCCAGTTACGTCCTACCGTAAGGGCATAGGTGCGGGCAAGCTGTAATAAGTGTAAACCGGCCCGCGGCGAAGCGCCGAGCTGAAAAAGCGGATGTTCCCGCGTCTCCTTTCCAATGATTGCAATCAGTCTTTCCAATGCAGGATGCGTAAAGACCTGCCGCTGTTCCATACGGGAATCGGCAATATGCTGCATCGAAATAACCGGCTCAATCGGCTCTCTAGCAAAAGCGCCGGTTTGTTCATGCAGCAGCGCGCATTCCGCTTCTTCGTCAGGATAGCCCACCGAAAGACGCATACAAAAACGGTCGAGTTGGGCTGCAGGAAGCGGATAGGTTCCGAGACTTTCAACGGGATTCTGCGTTGCCGCCGTGAAAAAAAACGGACTGAGCGGACGGGTAACCATACCGACTGTAACCTGTTTTTCCGCCATCGCTTCCAAAAGAGCGGCTTGCACCTTAGGCGGTGTACGGTTCAGCTCATCGGCAAGAAGAATATCTGCAAAAACGGGCCCTTCCATAAACTCAAAAGCGTTCAGTTGCGCGTTAAAAACTTCCACGCCGGTAATATCGTAGGGGAGTAAATCGGGGGTACATTGAATGCGCTTAAAGCCAGCAGGTTTATCGTCTTTTTTGATAAGCGATGCGAACGTTTTTACCAGCGTTGTTTTTCCGACACCGGGTACGTCCTCCAGCAGTACATGCCCGCCGGTCAAATATGCTGTGATAAAAAGATGAAGAACCTCGTTTTTTCCTTTTATAACTTTTTCCAGTGAAGACAGCAGCAGCTTCGCCGTTTGTTCCGTATTCATGCGGGCGATTATACCATAGCTCGTAAAAAGGCTCAACGACAGCAGCAGTTGAAATCCCTGCTATCTTACACAAGGCTTATAGCTTTTTTACGGGAAATGTGTATACTTGAAAGAGCCAAGAATCTAAAAGGCGGAAGCAATGGATAAGAATAAAAAGGCATTAACAGACTTAAAAAAAGAGCATGATGATGTACTTACCGCATTAGAGATGCTATATGGCGAGTGCGGCGAAGCGCAATTCGAGTATGCGGCGCATAATGCAGGCAGTATCGCTTATCGTGATACAAACGACTTTGATACATGGCGGACATTACGTGAAAGCCGTCTTACAACGGCTGATACTATTTTAAATATAAAGACAGCACAATCACGCCAAAATGAACTCAAAACATTTTATAGAGAAGCAGATAAACTTTCCGAAGAGCAGCAGCATACATATGAAAAAACACGGAATATATTTGCATCGCTGTTTTTTCAGTACTATGCGGGAAAAGGCATAGCATGTCTGCAATCGACAGAAGAAGCGCTCGCTCCGCTTGAAGAAGAGGTGAGCAAAATGGAGGAAGCGCAAACAGCCCGAACAACAGAAAAGATGCAGGCAAATTTTTTTAAAAAATTGACATTAAGTCCTCAGCTTATAGCATTGAGCGGAAAAATACGTTCCCTGCAGAAAAAGATAGATGAACATATCATTGCTGCAGCCGAAACGATTGTAGCAGATACGGCAATTGAACGTATGAGCAATCAGGGAGATTTCTCTGATGAGCTTAGTAAAGCGTACGCAGCAGTGATGGACAGCCGTGCAAAACATGCAGAAACGGAAGAGCGAAAACGGACTTTGACAGCCGAATTGGAAAAACAAAACGATATTTTGCAAGCCTGCGGCGTAATAGATACCCCTCAAAAACGGCTGACGGTTTTAACTGCTCACCTTAAACAAATGGATAAAGAAATAACAGCTATCTGCAGAAAGCAGGGAAAGGCCTATGCCGATATGTTTTATACGGAATCAGGCGTTATGCAAGAGGGAATGAGCTCCTCGCATGAGCCGGAACTTTTTAAAGCATACCTTGACTCCATAGCTGAGCACCGGCGGATCGCGGAAAAAAAGGGCGCGCAGATTGCATATTTTGAAAATGAAAATGCCCTAGCAAGTGAAGAACGAAAAATAAGCGCTTTTCATAATGCGATCAATAACTATAAAGCGGGCATTGCACAATACGAACAGATGATTGCCGATGCTGAACGGCATATCGCCGAATCAGAGCAAATAAAAGTTGAACTCAATAAAAGAAAGAATGAATTACTACCGGTATTCTCAGAACCGGTAGATAAATAGAAGCAATCACATCCTTTTTAGGAGGCATCAGGTATAAGACCCGGCACTATATAGCGCTCCGGTATCTTTGACGGCTTGCCTGTTTTATCGACACATGCCCATGAGACCTCCGCCTCAACGCAAATAAGTCCTTCATGGTTTCTAATTATTTGCTGAAATACCCCTGACAGCTTCCCAAGTTTGACAGAAGAAACATCAATCAAAAGCTTATCATAGAGCCGCGCTGAATATTTATACCGTATATCAATATGAGTCACATATACCATATAGCCGGCATCAAACAGGCCTGTGTAATCAAAATTGATACGCCGCAAAAACTCCATACGGGCGTATTCAAGATAATTTAAATACACTGCATTATTTACATGATTATACGAATCCAACTCATAGCTTCGGACTTCCACTTCAATGGTTTGTGTCATTCTCTACCTCTTTATCTCTACCGGTTTTATTTCTATAAATAACCATGAACCGGTTTTTAACGGTACATGCAGAGTGAAAAAAAAAGCTGCAAGAAAATACCTTGCAGCTTTGTGAGCTATGATGGATTCGAACCATCGACCCACGCCTTAAAAGGGCGTTGCTCTACCTACTGAGCTAATAGCCCATATCAAAATAACGAGATGCTGATAATAGCAAAGAATTTTTCTTTTGTCAAGTGTTTATATGGTATTTTCGTTTTACAATTTCCAGCCGCACCCTTTCCCACAATGTATAATTTAACCGCCAAAAGCGCAGAAACCGCAGAGTTCTTATCCTTTTTATAATAAGGATAAGAACTCCGCTTCGCTTTAGAATGTTGCCCGGCAAGCACTGCTGGCATTTGCGTTTTCTACTACTTTCTCAACACCGCTTTTTTATAGCCGCTATCACTCATAAAGCCGAGCACAACAGAACCGCCCCACGTTCCGTTTGTAGGAACACCGTTACAGATGGTTTCGTCTTTGGGGATAATGCCTTTCATAGGTATGGTCATTACTTCCCATGCTCCGGTAAACAAATCATCTACTGCACCGTCCTTAACATCTGCTCCGGCAGTACCCACTCCGCTCGGTAACCATGCAACACGCACGGAACTTGGCGTTTGTGTAAACGCCGATTGGAAGTACGAAATATACGGCACAATATGGCCACTTTCTTCGCGTGTATTAATCGTTATCTGTGTTCCTACCGACAAATAACTATCAACCGTTACCACGGTATGATTTGCGCTATAGTTTTGAAGATAGGCATACTTTAAATCGCCACTTGAACTGCTGTAGTAAGCGATATGTATACCGTCATTTTTATCTACAGTAAGATCAACATACCAACCGGCAAAATCTTCATCAATTACCCGTGCATTAGTTTGCCATGCACCGCCGTGAACAGGAGTTTGCGGTGCAGTGTTATATGAATACACCAAACGTTTTTCCGATGCATCATACCACGCAACAACAGCAACCCCATCGGAGGTAACACCGTGTGCAACATATGGACCGCCCTTATACGGTAAAGTATCATCATCGGCGATAATATGATAATCCGGAGCGGAGCCATTAGGCCGATTCCTCATCGCATGCATATGATTAGCATCGTTGGGATAAATTGCTTCTCCGCCATCTTTAATACCGTCGGTAAAGACATTTGAATTATTAACTGTACCATAGCGGAATTTTACAGGATTCTTGGGATGGTTTGCATCAAAGTAAGAAATATACACTTTTGCTGCAGTTGTATTTCCTGTAACTGCTAGTTTAGGACGCGGTACTCTATTTATATTGTAGATACCTGTACTATCATTATTAGCAGTCTCAAGCCGTGATTTCCCCTTCCACGAAGCCTGATAACTACCATCGACAAAACTTACTGAAGGATCTTTGAAACGTGAATAAAAGGCAAACTTTGCCGAATGCTGACTTATGCGGTCAGTATTTGTTGCTACCGCATAGACATTATGAGAACTGTCAAACGCTACGGCTGTATTATGAAACTTATTATAGCTGTAATCAACAACTATTTCACTACCGCTCTTATTCACAACCATCCTAGGTACACCTTTACCATAACTCATATACCATGTACTGTCAGGAGCTATTTTCAGCATGGGATTCGTGATATCTTTTTGAATACCTGAATCGAATTCATCAACTTTCCACACCGAAAGTTTGAGATCGTCCGCAAGCCGCTTATTTGCTCGGTTTTGCCATGCATTGTATACAGCCTCTGTCACTGTTCCATCCGCAGCAATCACAGGATTTTTATTGCTGTTATTGATTGCCTTTGTGCTGCCGACCGTTACGGTAAGTTCAACGTCTGCTGCGTCTTCAATTTCGACAGCAAATGTACCAGCCGTACTGCTGTATGCCGATACTTTCGAAGTCAAATCCTTGGAACCGAGTTTGACGGATGGGGAGGATGTTATATTGAATCCTTTCAGTGTTATCTTTTCGCCCGCATATACCGGATAATATCCGAGCGCTGAACGGTCAAAGTCCCGCTTTGCAGTTTTCGTTATGGCCGTCTTTACCTCGGTAACATAAGGTACGCTGTTTACTTGTACGTTGGTTTTACTTGCAGTGTAAGCATAAACGGAAGCCTGTTTTAAACTGGTAGGCACGTCATCAGCTAAAACTATTGTATTGCCCTCCCTGCTTGTAATACGAGTAAAATACTGTTGTTCGTCCGTACTGAACACAATAAACTGACCGGCATTCACCGAAGAAAAGCTCGTATCCGTTGCCGATTTTTTATCATCCCGCTGCGCAACAGTAACAGCAGTCGGCAATGCAGTTCCGTTCGTTTCCGTAGAACCATTTATTCCGTCATTTGCAATAATTTTAATTGTATGACCGATTGTTCCTACATCCATATCCATCTTTGAGCTGTCAAAGCTGAGTTCCCACTTAAGATAAAAACCCAAATAGTCGGCGCCGAGTCGGGTAACTTTCAACTCTGCACCGTCTGCAGCCATTGTTTTGTCGGAAGTCCATGTTGTACCGTTTCTGGTTGCCGTAACCGTCAATGCGGGGCTAAACGGCAACTCCGCTTTAACCGTATTTACTTTAACATTGTCATATACAAAACCGCGCAAGGTTACTTTGCCAGACACGGAAGAATACGTATTGCCTATTCCAGCGACTGGAGCAATTTCTACGTGCCCATTAGAACGTTTGTGTTCATATAGTGAGTTGTCGTTTTCACTATTCCAATGGAAAGGAAGAATAACCACTGTCGGCGGCTTGGTATCCAACGCATCGAAAAGCGTTCTAATTTTAACTTCAGCAAAAGCTCTTCTTGTGAGAGGATTTATACCGGATTGCGTGCAATCGGCTGCGTTGTCCCACAGTTCAAGAACCAATTCTTTAGGTGTTTCACCTGTAGTATTGCCTATCGTTTGCAAATTGCTTTGAGTCAAAGAAATAAGATCGCCGGAACTGATATTTTGCATAGTATGTCCGGTCAAAACGTTCCCGTCGTATTTCAGAGTATAAAAAACCTGTCCCCCGCCACCGCCGGTAAACTCTACCTGTATTTTCGAATCCGTTAAAGATTTAAAAGCAAAATTTTTGCTTTCAACGGTTCCGGCGTAATCACGTACGGTATCCAAACCGCCGGTCATAAGCGTAACAGGAGCAGACTTTGGAGTTGTTGCTGTTTGCGGCACGGTATCAAAGGCTGCACCTCCGATTTCGGTCTTCAAAGTAATTTTGGTAACTTCTACAGGGTTATTCTTTACCCGTACCTCGATCGGCGGAGCGGTATACTCATTGCCGCTGTTATCGGTAATGACATATTCAAGCTTTCCTTTACCGTCTGTAAGGCTTGCTAGGTTGACCGGCGCCTGCCATGTAACCTGACCGCCCAGCTGCTTGGATATCTTATTACTACTATTTGTTTCGGTCATCGTTACCCACCCAGTGTCCGTAGACGCTACCGTTACTTTTGCCTTCACTTCTTTGATACCGGAACCGCTATCGTTTCCGACTCCTTTCAGGATCCAGTTACCGCTGTGGTTATAAATGAGCCTTTCCTGTTGGTACAGGATATAGTTATGTGATCCTGCGGTAAAATGAGGCGGATTTGGAGTAAAAGATACGGTATTTCCAGTTACACCGGTGATGGTCAACTTATAATTGTCCGCTAAAATACCTATATCGGTATACTGCCCGCTTGGAGCAAGGCTTCGTATCTTACCGGCAAGAGTTGCATCGGTTATTGACGAAGATGTAAACATACCATTGCCGATATGCTTGGATTCACCGAAATCTCCAAAAGGCAAATCGGTATCAAATCTAAACGTCAATTCACGGCTGCTCGATAAATTATGAGTCGTATCTTCCGTAATATCGATCTTTACCTTAAATTCCTTGTTCTGTTTCGCACCGTTTGATAAATCATTTAAGTTTAACGGAATTTTCAAGTTATAATTCTTTGCGGCCCCCGAGGACGGCGTATTGACCGTATCTTCTGTAATCCATCCATTCGCTTTAGCGGTGCTGAGAGTATACGTTGTACTGTTTTTCAAATCGCCGCTAATCGTAATTGACTTTAGGCCCGATTCGTCATACAGAGAACCGATGAGCTTTTTACCGGTACCGATCCACATATTGGGAGTATAATTCTCAGCAGTTCCCGTGTCATCTTCATTTTTGATTTGAAGCTGGTTAGGACTACCAATAGTTGGAGAAGTCTTATCGATTTCTATTGTTATTTTCTCCGTCCATTCCCCCATTCTTAAGACTGTTTTATTTTTTGCCCTTACCCTAAAATACACGCGCCACTTATCACCCGATATCGGATTAAAAGAACCGTCTACATTAATAGTTTTCGTCCACTGCACTGCTCCATTTACATCAGTGCCATCTATCAGCTGCCCATCGCCATTGTTATACCAATCCGTTGACCCGAATGTTCCATCGCCTGTATCGTTAAAATTGCCGTCCTTAGAAAACTGAATATATGCTTCACCGATATCGGCAGGAGTGCCAACGGCGACATTTGCAATGCCGAATATCTGAATGGTTCCGCCTACGATACTGTCTTTTGCAGGTGAAAGCACTTTTACTACAGGCTTAGTACCGTCAGGATTTAAAACAAATATTTTTTTATGGACTTCTGTATTCCCTACCATATCTTCAGTACGGATATACACGGGAATATCATAATAGTTGTTGTTGTCGGCATTAGGTGAACCGTAGTCATTCGGATTATCCGAAATATCCTTAAAGTCGTATTCAAAATTCCAGCTGCCCGGCGTTGAGGCTGTCATAGGCTTCCAGTCAGCAGAGCTTGCAGGCGGCGTTACTTCGTGCCCGCCGACTTTCTTTGTAAACATATATTTAGTACCGTCTTTGTTTACGCCGGCATCGCCGATATCCGTAATGGTGCCGGAAAAAGTTACTTTTCCTCCGATTACGTCCGCTGCTAAAGGATAATTTAATTTAATGGTAGGTGCGGTCTTATCCACAATAGCCGCCCGCTCTATGATTGTTTTTGCTCCGGCATTATCTTCAAGTTCTATAGCAATACGCTTTGTTCCACCTGTTATGGAAGAATCGCCAAGATCAATTTCGCCGCTCTGCCATACTTCGGTTCCGCCTGCAGAACCTGAATTACGGTTTAATAAAATAGGCGTTGTCTTTAACCCGCTTACCGTAACAGTCTTTATTCCTGCGGCATCAGAGGCTTTTATCTGCAAATAAATCTTTTTATTTCCAAATTTATCCGCTCCGCTTAAGGTACGCAATCCCGATCCGAAAGACGGATCTTCCGTAAATTGCACATCAGGGCTGCCGAACTGAGGCGGCGTATTGTCTATTTTTACAATTACCGGTTTACCCAAATCCGTACCGGATGGCGGAACAGCAGGAAGCTCTTTTGCATAAGTTTTAGGCTGCTGCAGCATGTCCGCAGGAATAGTAGAAACAGCAGAGGTAAACACGCTATCTTCTTTATCTGTTATCTTAAAATAGAGTTTTTTCTCTCCATCATTTGTAAAAGTATAATTCCAACTGCCGGAAGATACGGAAATTTCAGCATAAGGGCCGCTTTCGGTTTCCGACACTTCAAGTTTCTTGACTGCACCGTCATCATCCAGTATGGATCCATAAAGAGTGCGCCCTGTTGTAAGGTATACAGTGCCGATTAAATCGGTAAGATTAGTAATAACAATCTGAGGTCTATCGCTATTCTGATTTACTTTGAGCGTCAGTTCTTTTTCCATTATATTCCCCGCCGCATCAGTCGCAATAGCTTTCAGTTTCAGCTCAGTGTTATCGGTATACTGCTCCGTATCAAGGGTAAAGCGCCAGTTATACGCTTTTGTTCCCTTAAAAAGAGCTTTGTTGCCGGCAGTCTCAGAGTCGGCCGGATCAACCCCCGAACTATCGGAAACACCTGTTAAGTCGATGCCGCCGTCAGCATTTATAATCTTGACAGAGGTTAATTCCTTATCATCGCTTGCCGAGCCTCTAATCGTTATTTTCTTATTAACTTCTTGATTATCGTGATGACTGATAAACGCAACCTCAGGAGGTGCCGAATCCTTTTGTATGCTGACTCGAACGGAATCGGACGTATTCCCTGCTTCATCGACTGCACGGAAATAATAGGTAACATCCGAAGTTATGCCGGTTAAACCGATAGTAACGGAACCTCCGCTTGTCATGTAATCAGTTGCTGACACAAAATCAGCAGCTGCGGCGTACTCAATTTTTTTGATACCGGAGCTGCCTATATCGCTAACGGTAAGCGCTACCTGATACGTCTGATCTTTTATACGCACTTGCCCGTTTGCAGGCGTTATCAGCGTAATTACCGGTTTGCCGGTATCTACTTTTATCGTTTGCGCCGGTGTTTCCGCCGTATTCCCTGCCTTGTCGGTTACCCGGAACTTTACCGTATTATCACCTTCATTGAGCGTGAGATTGCCCGACCAGTTTTCCGTACCGCTCAGCAGCGTTAAAGTTTCTTGAAGAGGAGTGCCGCCGGTAACGATAGCTTCTACTATGTAAACGTTGGAGATTGTATCGCTTGCGGTACCCGATACAAACAGAGTGTGCGTATTCCGCCATAGTCCATGAGTAGGAGGATTGATAGTAGGCGCTACCCTATCCACAACAACGGTCTTCTGCAGTTCGGCAGTCTTTCCGGCCTTATCCGTAACCCGTATCGTAAGATTATGGGAACCGTCGGCAAACGCATCGCTTCCGCTAAAAGAAGCTGTCCATGTATAATCCGGCGGGAGTATTGCTGTACTCGGTATCTCTCTTTTTACAGCACCGTTTTCCAGAATTTCGACCTTTTCTATGCCGTAAGAATCCGTTGCTTTTCCGGCAATCGAAACATCACCGTCGCTGCTTTTAATATACACAAGGCTCCCGGCTTTGCTATTGACCTTTACATCAGCCAATGCCGGCAAAGCCGTATCAATGATTATTTTTTGACGAGGCGTCGTTTCGGTAGTCGTTTTATTTCCAAGCGTATCCTCTGCACTAAAGTACAACTCATACGTGCCCTCTTCCATATCCGAAGCCGGAGTAAAGCTATACGAACCGTCACTATCTTTTACAAGCGTAAACGAATGTTCGGCAATAGAAGGAGGTACGGTAACTTTTTTATAGTAAACTTTTGCGCTGCCTGCTTTTATACCGGCGTTGTCGGAAATTGAGGCTTTAAACACCGGTCTCTGCGTTGTGGAGGCAACAGTAGACGGTTCAACTATTGTTATTGCCGGACCAGTCTTATCCACCACAACAGTTTGCGAGCGTTCTTGCCCTTGTGCGGTTATCGTTATGGTATATTCGCCTGCGTCTACCGACGGCTTTACCGTATACTCGGACGGCGTGTTGGTTGTTAAAATTTTCGGTTTTGCAGCAGGATTCCAATTATCAAAGAAATCTCCCGGATCAACGGTAGGAGGAGTCCCTTCTTTTCTAATTTCAACTTCTATCGGCAATCCGGCAGCGGGAGCTGTTGCCAAAATGCCGCCGATTTTTACTTTAAACTGTCCTTTTGCATATAAGACACCTGCATTCTTTTTAACCGTATCGGCCGGAGTATTACCATCCAGTATTTCAAAGATAAACTGTGCAACGGTAGCAGGAATAACCTGTACCGCATGCGTAAATATCTTCTCGTTACCGGCATTGTCGGTAACTTTTATATTGACTTTTTTTACTCCCGGAGCAGGGATTTGCACAAAGCCGTTCACCGTATAATCGCTACCGGTAAATTCACCGCTCAGCGGTTTCCAAACAGTACTTGCATCAATACTGTCAGCAATAGCATAATTGACTTCTTTTACACCGCTCACCGTTCTACCGGTAACGGAATCTTTAATTGTACCCGTAATCCGAATAGGATTATCGGTGGTAACAATAGGCGCTGCACCCGGTGCTCCGGAAGCTGCTTGACCGGCAAAGTCGATATTTTCAAATTCCGGCAGCGTTTGATCCGTTACAACCGTTACTGTTTGAGTGGTTTCTTTATCCGCCTTATCCTTAACTTTGATCACAATGGAATGGCTTTCTTCCGCAAGGGTAAGCGACTTTGTAAAAGCCCCTGCAGAAAGCGGCATCGTCTGGCCTTTTATCGTAAACTCTTTAACCTCATACGTCTCTACAACCGTACCGCTTACCGTTACCGTACCGTTTTTGGTATACACTTTCGATCCGTTCGTAACAGCTATTCCGTCAACCGTTAAGCCGGTAATTGCAGGAGGCGCCGCATCATACACGAAGGTTCTCGTTACCGTGGTAGGCTGATCAAACGTATCTTGAGCGGTAACCGTCAAAGTATACTTTCCGTCACCGTAATTCGATCCGGAAAGATCGATCGGCTGCGATTTCCAATTTTCTCCGTTGTCTGCTAGGTTTACCGTCTGCGGGGATCCGCCCTCTTTGGTAAGCGTTACCGTCAGCGGTGCAGGCGTCTTTAACCCTACTCCCGCATCAAATGCCGTACCGGAAATTTCCAATAGTTTACTATCCCTATCAAGTTTTGCATTATCCACCGGATAGATGACTTTAATCTGGGGGCCTTTGACATCATAAACAAGGTAATATGTCTGTTCAGGGGACGTTCCTCCTCCGTCATTAGTGGCCTTTATAACCAACTGGTAGTTTCCGCCCTCCGTTTGATTAAAACCCGTATCCCCATTATTTATGGTAATCGGCATTGTTGGATGAAGGGGGGGGGACAACAGATTGAGAGCGAGTTGATAATACCTCAGTTAATCCTTGCTTCAATCTATAAGCAACTGTTGCAATTTCACTCAAATCAAGAGAAAATGAAACATTATCACCCTTTTTTATGTATACCTGCTCCGTAATATTACCGCCGCCGGAGCCTGTGTTATTAATTTTTACGACGGAAACAGTCGGCGGCTGACTAGTACTTACGAGTGTAATACCGTAAAGATCCGCCCCGCCCTCACCTTGAGCGGCAATCAATTCATTTTTATTGCGTCCATCGATCCCTTTATCCCTTCCGCGTGCTAAAAGAACATACTGTTTACCGTATGTTAGATCGGTCGTCTTATGAATTGGTATGGTAAACAAATAATTGCCACCTTCTTTTTCACACGTTATGCCGTTATTCGGAATACGAATCAGACCGGACTTTAATGTTTTTGAAGAAACATTACTGTATATTGAAGCGGTATTAATATCAAAATTAAGATCGGCAAGATATGTTTTATAGGTATCCCATTCTGCTAAGAAGAAGTGAGAGAAACGGTATGTATCATCATCGGGATCCGAAGGATCGGCAGGAGCTCCTGCAGGCTTAACCTCATTCAACGGTACATCATCAAGATTCCGCGATAACCTTACTTGCAATAAAGAACTCGCAAAAAAATTTGAAAATGAAGGAGTGAGTGTCCCGCTTGCGTTTTTCGAAGGAGTTCTACCGACTATCTCGAAACGGGGGTTCAAAGAAGGATTCAAAGCAAAGGTACCGACCGGCTGCCCAGCCCCTCCGCCGATCTTCTTGTTAGCAAACTCCGTTTTGATCTCAGCCGGATTTGTTATCGAAGCAGGAGCTGTGCCGTACAATACCTCATATACATCCTGAATTTTATTATCAGGTTTACTAAAAACTTTTTCATATAAATCATCGGAAAGGTAATACACATCGGTATAATTGCCTTCGCTGCTATTCGCAGCTTCTCCCGGATTGGTATAGGTTTTAGCGCTATCATATACCCGCACAGTGTAGCTGAAATTTTTCTTACCGTCTTCACGAGTATTACTGCCGTACAGTGTATTGTAAAAAGTACCGCCTCCCGTTGAGAATGAAGTCACTTTTAGTCTGATGTTCTGCGGTATATTGTATACTGTCTCTATATGTGAAGCACTGCTTCCAACAGCTTTGGCCTCTATTTCCAGTTTTGCCACATCGCTTTTATCATATACTTGCCCCACCAGCCAAAAATCAGCGCCGAAAGCATCGCCGTCCCTATAGCTCGTACCCGGATTCAGCGCTTTCGTACTGGGGCGATTTAAAATCAAAAGAGGCGGTGTATTATCGATAGTAAGGAACCACTCTATAGAGGCAGTCTTTCCCGATTGATCTTCGGCAAGGATGTTAAAAACCTGCCTCCCGTCGCCGATCAAAAATTTCCCATTCGAATCTTTTTGATTTAATACGATCTGCCATGTCTTATTGCCGTTATCGACTAACGCCCGTGCAGAAGCAGGATGTCCGTCCGCCTTAATATACGAGACGGTAACGGTTTTAACACCGACATCGTCATCAATCATACCTTTCAGCGTAAACGTATCGCGGACAACGGCATTTGCCGGCGGGTATGCCGCATAGATCGTCGGCGGATTAATATCTATGGTTCCGCCTAAGCCGATTCCACCCTTACACGTGGTAAAAAATGCAATCGAAATTATACAGAGAAAGACAACGGTCACTTTCAGAGTGCTCTTAAGTGTAATCATAGAAAAAGCTCCTTAGGCTATCGTATTTTTAACTGTTTTACATACTGCAACTTTTATGAATACACCCGTTTTTTAAGTGGAGACTAGATACTATAATTGTTAATAGTTGTCAAGTAGCATCCGATTCTTTTTTTCTAAATTTACCGGGCCGTTCTTCGCTGTTTCATCCCTATTCAACTTTTCTGCAATTCAGTATATACTGCACACATGAATGCCGATATACTCATTACCGATGACCGTTTAGGCTTTACGCTCAGCTTAGCGGATTTTTTACGGGTACAAGGTTCGCGCGTGTGCGTTACTTCAGACTCAAGTCCCAAGAAAGAAAAAAACAGTGAACGGGTGATCGGGCCGGTGATTTCATGGAACCGATCCTCATTGTTTTCCTTGCAATCGCTGCCGATTCAATGCAAAAATTTACAGTTGAATATTGATACGGCAATTATCGTCTTTGATGCAGCCGCATATCTTGAATTATATCCTGATAATGACATCCTGACTGCCGATCGGACTATTACCGAACTGATAACGGCAAATATGCAGTTAATACACATATTGATAGGCTATTTTAATGAAAGAAAATCCGGAAAACTCCTTTTTGTACATCGGGATATACCGATGGCTACCGGACAAGCGGCGGTTGCGGCTGCTTCAGGAGCCTTTACGCGGATGGCGGAGGAAACGGTGATGCTGCTCTCTCAAGAAGAAAATTCGTTATTGCAGACTATGCTTGTCAAACTTGAAGGAGAGGAGAACACGCTTTACATTGAGTGGCTTGCAGCGCAGATCAGCTTGCCGGTACTGACCCGTATTCCGGGCAGATGGATTAAGGCCGGCCAGCGGGGTTTCTTCGGAAAATAACAACGAATTTTAAGATAAGTTATTATGGTAGAAAAAAACCGTCCATACTTATCCGCGCCCGAAACTGCAAACAGCATAACGATGAAGATCGCGGATTCAGATAAGCGGAAATCCTGCTTCAATGAAACTTAAATAACTGCCGTTCGGAGCAAGGATAATATGATCCAGCACTGAAATTCCTAAAAGCTCTCCTGCTTGACAGAGCCGTTGAGTCAGGGCTAAGTCCGCTTGGGACGGTTCAAGGCAGCCTGACGGATGGTTATGCGCAAGGATGACCGCAGCAGCCCGGTCGGCAAGCGGATCGGCAAAAACCTCCCGCGGATGAACCAGCGTGCGCGTCAGCGTACCGACAGAGACGACTCGGATAACCGAAATTTCATGAGCGCCGTTTAATGATACGCAGATAAATTGTTCCTGCTTCCGTACCGAATAATGCCGTAAAAAGGGAACAATATCGGACGGCTCCCGTATCTTTTCCGCTCCGACACCGTAATACCGCCTGCCGAGTTCAAAGGCGGCAAGCACAGTCGAGAGTTTTGCCTCCCCGATACCGCTGATACTGCGTAATGCCGTATCAATGCTTTCCGTTTTACGGGTATCGATGTGCTGCACAATTTCTTCAGCAAGCTGCGTTACCGGTTTGTTAGCAATGCCGGTATGCAGCAACACGGCCAGCAATTCGGTATCGCTTAACCGCTGCGGCCCGTATGCCAATAAACGTTCTCGTATATCAGGTTTTGCATTCATATCTATACCTGCATATAAAGCACATACGGCAAGACGGCAAAAAATACAGGGGAATATCCCGATCACCTCATTTACTTTAGCAGTTGTTTCTTTCTGTTACGCTTTCTACTATACTATCACGCGTTTACACTGGAACACGGAAATCAATTTTTGAGTGAAGGTATTAAAAAAGAAGAAAAAATGCTAAA
>CAJPOL010000010.1 GCA_905372265.1 uncultured Treponema sp.
TGATGCCCGCCCCCAGATAGTTCTTTTGTAAAACGTAGATAATCCAGATGCTATAGAGCAGACTGGATGCAAACGCCCCGTATGATAAATACAATAAACCGGTAATTGCAACGCCGCTTGCTTGCAATGCAGCAATGTCAACCGTTTGGAGCGAACTATTGAATATAGGGAGGATAGTATCAACGAGCGAGGTAATGTACTGCGCAATAAGCGGAAGGAGCGAAATCGTAACAGCAATGCTGTAATCAGCCTTGAGATTATTTTGTACATCCATACAAACGGCAAAACCGAGTGCAACTAAAAAGACAATGATTACTTCAAACGGGATGATAGCGGTAATCAGCAACGGTAGCCCAAAGAATAACAGAGTGTAAGGAACCGCCATAAACAATACATATCCGCCGCGTGCGCCGCTGCGTTTCCATCCGGAATGACCGTAATAGACTGTTGTCGGAAAAGGGCTGCCGAATAGCGCTGAAACCAATGTTGTAACGCCGTCAATGATTAATGCGCGTTGTAACGGATATGCGTCCTGCGCTAACTCAGCGCTTTCAACAGCTTGAATAGTGGTAAGGAAATTACCGATTTGTAACGGAATAATGATAGAAAGATAAGGGCTAATATGCCGGAAACCGGCTCTAATATCCGACAGATACAGCGAGGGCGGATATACTCCCGCATTCTGCACTGCATATTGTATGTGCTGCACACCGGTCTCTTTCGTAAGCCATGATGAAACCGCTCCTATTGCCAAAATCAACAGTGCATTTGGAATAAACGGAATACTATTTTTACGGTAAAAAATAGTTAAAAAAGCAATAAATAACGAAAGAACTGCAATATGCGGTTTGTTAAACACATTCACCGTGCCATTAAATGAAAGCCACACAACTGCGGCGGCAGCCATATTCGCAATGAGCGCAGATTTCGGAATATATCGTTTAATAAAGCCTGAAACAAGAGTCCCTGCTAGTTCAACAAAACTTCCGATAAAACATGCGGCTAAACCGACAGACCATGCAAGGTATGGATCCCCTGTTTGCCGATGTACCGGTACGATAATAATAAACAGCCACGTAAATACCTGTGTTGATCCGACTCCGAATGGTAATGCAGTAACATCGTTTCGCTGTTCTTTCACGCCAAGCCGATAGGCTTCTCTAAAATAAAGAAAAGAACCGAGCATAGACCCAACGGCAATACCGGGCAAGATTCTGCCGAGCACAAGGTCTTTCGGCATCTGTTCGTTTAACAATAATACGCCGACAATCACCGCAATTTTTGAAAAGGCATCCCCTAAAATACCGAAAAAAGCGCCGATATCTCCTATCGAAAAGCAGTTTTTAAAAGAATAAATCGGCGCGGTTTTCTCCCCCTGTGGGGAGAGCGGTTGTATTATGTTATTTTCCAAGAATTCGGGATTTACCGTTTCCATATTGAGCCTCACTTTCCAGTATAGATAATTCTAAGCAGCCTCTTAGCGTCCTCCGCGGTTCTATCTTATTAACCGCTAAGCCCGCAGAGAACGCTAAGGTTTTTAAAGGGAGTGGTGATTAAGTTCCGCTAGTTCTCTGATACTCTTCCTAAAGACCCAACCGGAAATGCCTCCGGCGGTTTTGATATAACACCACTGCGCCGTTTTCCGCACAATGATGACGCTTTCTCCTATTGCAAGCTGATGAACAGCAGTCCCTGCCGCTTCAGGAATACGGCGTACGGTTGCTGCCTCGTAAGATGCAATACAGACTCCCTGATTCAAGAGAGCATAACGAAAAAGAAGAGCGGTTCCAATTCCGCATGCACAAGCAGCTGCAATCAGGAACGGCAGAATACGGCGCTTTTTCTTAAAAAAGCACACAATGATGAGTACCGACAGTGCCGCTGCCGCAACAGCCGACATAAGTCTGAATATTCGGGGATGGAGCGGCAGGGAGCGGACAATATGGAGTTCCGTTTCCAGCTTCTTCCGTTCTCGGCGGATTCGATAGGGGAAAAATGCAACGCTTTCTTGCCGCCGGTATTCGGCAAGTTTTTCTGCGGTTCGTATTTCGGCTTGCATATCCGAATCTGATTGATTGTTTTGCATCTCCGCTGCAGCAAACGCTTCCGCGAAGGTATCAACCGGCTGCTGCGGAAACTCACCGGCAGCTGCCGCCGGCTGAGCTATTTGCGGGTTCACCGGCCAACGCATCTCCGCACTGCCGGTCTCCGCTCCCGATGCAAAAAAGAGGCGGGCTTCCGGTAAACGCTGTACACCTGTTTTTAACGGCGTCCAACGGAATACGGTAAGAATATGCTCTTCCGCCTCACGGGAAACAAGCTCAGCTATTTCCTGCGGCAGGTCTTCCGCCGCAGGCTTTTCCAATACGGCATTTTCAGGCGATGGGCAGTCTATCCGTACCAATTCAGACGGTAATTCCGGTAAATAAGGAAGTGTATCATGCGCCGGCGCGGTAGAAGAGAAAAAAGCTGCTGTTAGACAAATCAGATAGGATTGCCCCTGATAAAGAGGAACATCGTTTTGAAGCGGTTCGGCATCAAGCGTACACACTTTCCATGAAAAAGATGTTTTTTCGGAAAGCGGCGGCTGATGGACGATAAGGGTAAAAGGAGCAAGCCGTACACTTTGCCGATTCCACTGTAAAACGGGGGAAAAAGTGAACGTACCGGATTGAGTAAGCCGGTAGGTACAACTGAAATGAAGTCCGTCGAACTCACGGCTCGCACTGCTTTCCAGTAATACAGCGGAAAGAGCTTCCTGCTCAAGGGTGAGGCGCGGAACTTCCGGGCGGTATTTTAAATACGGAAAGTCTTTTCCAACAAAAAGTGTCATATGAAATTCACTACCGGCGAAAAACTCCGTTTCCTGTATGTGCACGCTCAACGTTTCATCATGGTATTGCCCGTATAAGAAGGCAGAACACAAGCTGAGTAAAAGAATTAGTAATCGTTTACGGCCGGTTCCGTTTCGTGCTGCGTTTTTTTCCATTCCGCTTGCTCTCTTTTCCGTATAATATCTAAAATAATCGAATCCTCGTTATGTCCGGCGGGACTTTCCTCCACTGTATTTTGCGGAGCGCCGTATTGATTTTCATTTTGTCTGCTGCACATTTTTTTACTGAGCTCATAATTGATTTTTGCCGCTTGATCGGCGCCGGTCAGCTCAAGCGACTGCTTAAAAAGAGCAGCGGCCTGCATATAATCTTTTTCTCGAAATGCAATAATCCCCTTTTGATAAAAACAGTATGATCGTAAAAGATTCGATGCGGATCCGGAAGCCTGCCGGAGTTTTTCAGATGCAGCCTTATCTTCTCCTTGCATAAGATATGAAGATGCAAGCGCAAAGTCCGTATAGCTGCGCATCTCATTTTCCGAAAGCTGTTCTGCCGCTTCGCCTGCTTCAAAAAAATGCATAACCGCCTTATTCCAATCACCGCTTTTATAAGCAAGCGTTCCCTGTACATGCTCAGCCTGAATCATGCGCTCTCTGCTGCAGCAGATCAGAATACTGCACAGTATACTGATCAACAGAACGCTCATCCTTTTTACTGTCTTTATCGGGGCGAACGCGCTATGAGGCTTTTTTTGCACGATGAAATCCTCCTGCACACATACCGGCGCAAAAAAGCAAGCACGCTGCCACTGCCGCCTCAAAAACCCGTCTGACCGGTTTTTGAATATGACGGACTTTTTCATGTCCTGATCCGCTTCCTTCCTTGACCGCTTGGAGGACTTTCCAAACAGACCCGTGTTCCGCTGCGGAAATATAGAAACTTCCATTCAATACCTGCTGCGCACACTGTTTAAGCAACGCTTCCGGCACACGGCTCTCTTTCAGTACCGACTCGTGTTTTTCATTCAGCACTGAAATGCGGCCGCCCTCCTGCGTACCGAAACCGATGATAATCAGCTGAATAGTATTACGCCGAAGTTGAGAAACGATACGCAAAAGGGAACCCGACGTTTCATCTCCATCGGTGCACAGGATAATAGTTTTGCCTGTAAGCCGGTTTTCAGGGAATGCCGCAAGCGCTGTCTGTAGTCCGTGCTCCAAATTACTGCCCGCTGATGTCGCACTGAAAGGCGATAAGGTATGTACCGCCGTTTTGAGACTTTGATGATTAAAACTTAACGGTATCGCAAGTACTCCATGGCCTTTTACAGTAACTAATCCGCAGCTTGCTTCGGGGAGGCGGTCTATCAGAAATGTCATGTACTGTTTTGCAAACTCCAAGCGGCTCGGCGGAACATCGGCAAGCGTCATACTGCGGGAAATATCGGCTGCAAAAATGACGGCATTACCGTATTTTATTGTCGCCGTTAATTTTGTTCCCCACAACGGTACGGCTGCTGCAATACAGAGGAATATCCAGCCGCAGGAAAACAATGCAGCCCGTACTGCAAGTGTCTTAACAAGGTATACCGTCTCAGCGTATGCTCCGTATTCCGCAGTGATTATTCTCAGCCGCCGCACCGTAACGACAGCGGCAGGCAGAATACAGCCTATCAACAGCAAATACCACGGTTTTTCAAATTCAATCATCATAGTATTGTCTGCATTCCTATTCTCCGGATAATCCATGCAGCGCCGAAAACAATAAGCGCTGCCACTGCAAAAGCCCCGTCAAGATGGCGCGTTTTCTGCACTGTCAGTAAAGGGGCGGCAGCCGGTATTTTTTCCATAAGGCGGCCTAGAATATCCGATGCCAATTCAGGCGATTGCGCCGAATAATAGCGTCCATTGCCGTACCGGGCAATTTGCTGTAATCCCGTTTCATTCAATACTGTCCGCAATGTTCCCGAAATTTCCTTTTTTTGAATGGGATCAAAGTATTTAACCGGAGCATAGCCCGATCTTCCCATACCGATAATGGAAAAGCCGATCTTCTTATGTTTGATAATATCCGCTGCCGTCCGCGGATGTATTTCGCCGGTATTATTATCGCCGTCAGTGAATAAGATGATATGAGAAGGAACGGTAACATATTGCGTAAGATGAAGAACGGCGGAAGCAAGTCCCATACCAAGCGCGGTACCGTCGCCGAATTCGCCGATTTGCAAACGGTCCAAACGGTTTAAGAATGTCTGCCGGTCGATAGTCGGCGGGATCAATACCGCTGCCGTACTGCCGACCGCGGTAAGACCGAATGAATCGCCTTGGTATCTTTCTACAAATTGCCGGATAATATGTTTTGCCGCGTCAAACCGTGTCTGCATTCCGATGTCTTGAGCAGCCATAGACGGGCTGCTGTCGATGACAAACATGAGCGCTTGCCCCGTACCGGCATACATCGATTCCGTTGTTTGCAAAACAGGCTCCGCAATCGCAGCAATGATACCGATAAACGCTGCTGCAAGCGCGGTTTGTGAAATCCTATGCAAAAGATATATCCATGTATGCCGTTCAGGAGGGGCGCCGTTCCAGCTGCATAACGGCAAAGCAATCGAAACAGTTCTGAGTATGCCGATACGCCGAAAGACTATAAAAACCGGCAGTAAGAGTAAAAATAAAAGATAAAACGGTTTTTGAAAGATAAGCACACCATTCTCCACTGCACATCGGCGGTCTTTTGTAAGCGTCTGAGCTTTCTTATTGTACGGGTCTTTGCGTCCTTGTGCAAGATATACGCAACTCTAGAGGTTTTTGACTATTTTTGATTGAAAACTAGTACACATTATTTTCTCTGCACTCTTAGCGTCCTGTGCGTTTTTTTTACGCTGAGGCCTTGAGACACCGGATGCGAAGGGTTCCAACTTTTTGTCTTTTAGACTATACTGGCCGCTATGATTACAGTAAGCGATGTCAGTTTAAAATTTTCAGAAAAACCTCTTTTTAAAGATGTCAATTTAAAGTTTACGCCCGGAAACTGTTACGGGATTATCGGAGCGAACGGAGCGGGAAAGTCAACCTTTCTCAAACTGCTTTCAGGCGAATTGGAGCACGACAGCGGAGAAATCAGCATTACGCCGGGTGAGCGGATGGCGGTACTGCGGCAGGATCACTTTGCTTTTGATGAATATTCCGTAAAAGACACCGTATACATGGGTCACCCGCAGCTCTACAAAATTATGAAAGAGCGGGAGTCTATTTATGAAAAAGAAGATTTCAGCGAAGCGGACGGTATCCGCGCTTCGGAACTTGAAGGCGAGTTTGCCGACATGGGCGGCTGGGAGGCGGAAAATCAGGTAGAGCAAATGCTTTCCGGTCTCGGTTTGGAAGAAGCAAACCACGAACGTATAATGAGCGAGCTTGACGAAAGCCAGAAAGTGCGCGTACTGTTGGCACAGGCGCTGTTCGGTAATCCCGATATTCTCTTGTTGGACGAACCGACGAACGGTCTCGACCTTGAATCCATCAGCTGGCTTGAAGAATTTTTAATTGAGTTCCCCAATACAGTAATCGTGGTATCGCACGACCGGCACTTCTTAAACACCGTGTGTACGCATATTTGCGACATCGACTTTGGAAAAATCCGTATGTATAGCGGTAACTACGATTTCTGGTACCAGATGAGCCAAATCATGCAGCGGCAGGCACGCGACCAGCAGAAAAAACGCGAAGAAAAGATGAAAGACCTGCGCGAATTTATCCTGCGCTTCGCTTCTAACGCGGCAAAAAGCCGGCAGGCAACCAGCCGCAAAAAAGTGTACGATAAACTTGCGCTGGAAGAACTGGAAGTTACCACTCGGAAATTCCCGTATGTCCACTTTAAACCGGATAGAGAAATCGGGAATAACGTTGTCCGCGTAGAAAAGCTCAACTATATTTCTAAAGAAGAAGGTTCGGGTAACGGTATTACGCTGCTCAAAGATTTCAGCTTGACCGTGAATCGGACGGACAAAATCGCCTTTGTTGGGCAAGAGCATAACTCAAAATCGGCATTCTTCGATATTATCTCCGGTGTTAAAACCGCCGATTCGGGGGATGTGTATTGGGGACAGACCGTTACGAATGCCTATTTAGCCAAGGATAATTCCGGCTACTTTGAAACCGATTTGAACATTACCGACTGGCTGCGGCAGTTTTCTACCGAACAGGACGAAGCATATGTGCGCGGCTTTTTGGGACGGATGCTCTTTACCGGTGATGAGTCGCTGAAGCCTGTCAAGGTTCTTTCCGGAGGAGAAAAGGTACGCTGTATGCTCAGCAAGCTGATGCTTTCCGGCGCAAATGTGCTCATTATGGATGAGCCGACTAATCACCTCGATCTGGAAGCGATTACCAGCTTGAACGAAGCGCTTATCACCTTCCCCGGTGTAGTTCTGTTCAACTCGCACGACCATGAATTTATCTCATCGATTGCTAACCGTATTGTAGAAATTACCCCCGGCGGTGTAATCGATCGGATGATGCCGTTTGACGACTACATCCGCGACGAGCATGTTCACGAATTGCGTAATGAATACTACGGTGGCGCTGCGAAAAAAATACTGATTTAAAGAGGGGCATAGCCGCAGAGAACGATTGCCGTCATACCGTTAATCGCAAAAATATGGAAACACCCCCGATGCAAAGTATCGGGGTATTAAACCCGCTGCACGAATAACAAAGCTGATACGAACAGGCAAACAGTGCAAATCATGATGGAAATTGAATGGAGTTTATCATTATGGATATAAAACACTATATATTACTGCCTGATTCAGCGGCGGCAATGAAGCTTTACGCGCTGATGAACGAGCAGGGGCTGAATTGTACCCCCGCCCCTACCCCGCGTAACGCCGATCACTGCTGCGGCATATCGCTGTTATATGAAGATGCATCCTTGCAGTCCCGTATACAGCAATTGGCAGATAAGAAAGGAATCCCGATCGACGCTTTTTGGGAATGCCAGAATACGGATAACCCTGACAGAATGCGGTTTTGCTGACAAACGCAGTAGGGATGTCTCAAAAGTCGGCTACTTTTTCGCCATCCTCGCGAGTTTAAAATTAAGTCTTTATACAAGAGTGACTTAATTTTAAACATCGCAACTAAGTCTAAGGAAAACCTCTAAAAACTCAGTTTTTTAGAGGGTCCCATTAGTTAAAGAAATGATTTTTGCTTTATCGATAAAGCCGAGCGATCGGTTTACTTCCTTACCGCCCTTAAAAATAATAATGGTCGGAATACTGGTAACGCCGAACCGTGCTGCAAGATCTTGCTGCTCATCAACATTTACTTTTGCAAGAACCGCTTTATCGCCGATATCGCCTGCGGCTTCTTCAAAAACCGGCCCCAGCATTTTGCATGGCCCGCACCACGGTGCCCAAAAATCGACAAGTGCAACATCGGCAGCGCTCACCGTCTGATCAAAATTTTCTGCATTTAAATGTAATACAGCCATAACAATCTCCTTCATAAAAAAAGTAATGAACTTTTATTTACAGTTCATCATCCGCCGACACCCGATTCTGTTCATCGAGAAGTCTTTGTCTTATTAATAAGATACGAAAAAACAAGCCGGTCGCCCAGTGATTTTTTCATATTTATGAATGCATAATGAGCCATAGTATGTAATATTCGGTATACAGCTGTAATGAGTTTTTATTTGTTACCTTTGATAATCCCGGAGTATTCACGATTGTTTCCGATAAAGTACGTATATACTCGGCGGATAGTTTTGATAAGGATTGTGAACGCTGTGCAATCCTTATTTGATCCCGAATAAAAGAATTGACATCATCAGTAGTTTGTTTTCGAGCCGAAGGGTCAATAATTGTATTCCATAAGTCTAACTGTTCAATGATACAGTCCTGCAACGTTTTATGTTCAGGGACAAATTCTGCTTGCAGTTTATCGGCTATTTCCTTTATAGACTCTTTTTTTGTTTTTTTCGATTTTTGTGTTTTCTTGTTCTCGAGAATAGATTGATCACGTGCTCCGGTTTTCTTTTTCCGTGGAAGCATAATCAATGCTATAATGGAAGAGATAACCGGAATAGTGTACCAAAAAGGTAAAAGCATTTTTGCATCGGAGAATAACTCTTGCCTATTAAGCGTAAAAAGTTCCGTATATGACAACAGCCGTGCATGCGAAAAGATGCGCTGTATTTCCGCAGCCTGCATTGCAGCGATACGTTTATCATTCGGCAATGCAGAAATAAACGGCGCATTGAGCAAAGAGTATAGTAGCGGTACATATTCAAGGCAAAGTTTTCTTAACAGCAGATTAAAGTCGGTATCATTAGACATTGCTTCCGCCTGCTCAAACCGGCGTAACTGGTTATACCATGTTTTTAAGCAGATATCGCGTATCTTTTTCCGGTTTTCATTGACGAGTGAAACAATGAGCGGAATTACTTTCTCAAGCAATACATAGTACCGTTCTCCATCGCTTGCCCTAAAACTAAGCAGTTCTGCAACATTTGAATCGGATCCGATGCCTGTTTTTTCCAATATATAGTTTTCCAGATCTTCTTGACTGTATTGCCCGAGCAGCGGCACTCCATGTGAATCGGTAAAATTGACAATTGCCGTTTTGTTGAAATAATACGGCGGTTTACGGAAAGCGGAATCCAGTGTTTTTAAAGCAGTTTCTCTTTGAATCGACTTTTGGGTTTTACTGCGGTAATAATTATTTAAGTACTCAATGATGAAGATGGATTGCAGCATGGTAATTTCATCGCTCATCTTCTCCGTTTTCTTTCCAAGTTCCTGCTTAATAATTGCACACAGATAGCTCCAATAGAGATATACTTCTCCAGATTTTTTTAAAGCCCCAGCCGCTTCGGCAGAATGATCTTGAATAGAAAGTATAAATTTTCGGATGGTGTATTCTTTACCGGGATTTGCAGTTAACAATTTTTTTGAGATAAAGTCTCGAAATTCGTCTTTTTGAAAAAAGAACCGTAATTTTGCGATGGCAAAATCAAGCATCTGGTCAGTTGAAAAAGTCGAAGGAAAAATAAGCGGAGGTGTATCGTCAGGAAAAAACAGCTGGTATAAAAAAGAAGCGGCGCCTTCCTCCGGTTCAAAATTGGTAAATCCTTTATTGATATTGATATTTCGCAAAAAACGTTTGGAAAAATTTTGCGGTATTTGATTTACGAGAGGAAACGGTAATTCGGCTTTTTCGCGAATAGCATCGTACTGCCGAGCAATTTTATCAATAAAATAGAAAGGAACAAAAAGCACCTTTCCCCGCCTTTTGTCTTCGATAATTTGAACTTTCCCGTTTTCCTCAAGCATTTCAAGTTCGGTAAGCAATTTGCTTTCAGGCATATCGGCAAACATGGCAAGCCCCGGCCGCTCCACGGCATTCCGTTGAGCATATTTCCGTAAGTAGTCATATAGCTGAGCTATACCAGTTACCGGACTATTAAAACGCAGCGCATATGTACGTAAAACATCTGCAAGTTCTTCATTCGCAAACATCCTTTTACTATAATACACTTTCTTTTTTTGGGCAAGCCTTTCCGAATGAACTGACAGGGATTCTGCAGAGGCCGCAAATATTCAGTCATGAATGTCTTATCGGTATTAACGGGTGTTGTGCTTGTATACAAAACAACCGTCCCCAAAGTGATAAAACTAACCTTTAAAAGGACGGTTGCGCTTAGATGAGCTGTAATGTTTTATATTTTTAATTTAATCCTGCGTCTTTAAACCCTGCTTCAATTTCAGCTTTTACCGCTTCCAGCGAGGCGCGGACAGGCTTGTTTCCTGCAATGATGTCTCTTATCAATTTCGGGAAAGATACCGTGCCGCCGCTTGAAAAAGCGAGCTTAGCGCCGCCGAACGTAACAATAGGGTTATACACCGTTCTTGTGGTTTCCCATGTGTATAATTCGGCTGAAAGCATATCGTTGAAGTCGCCGAGTTCCAACTCTGTTTCAACCTTCATGCCTTTTGCCATTTTTTCAAGCCGTGCAGCAGTATCAGAATCGATAAAGAGATCGCGAGTAATATGCAGCAATGTCTCGTATACCACATCGGGTTTTATTCCGGGGAAGTTCTTTTCAGATCCCGCCAAAATCACTCCGAGCAGTGCCGTATCGTAATAGGCAGCTCTGTAGTTGGAGCTCAAAGAAGTATAATCGCCCGCTTTGGCAAGTTTTACTTGTGAACCCCACGGATAAGGAACATAGCCCCAATCGACACCGTTTCCTTTCAATCCTCCGACCTGCCACATTGCCCGATGGGTCATAGCAACCTCTACGCCTTTATCAAAAGTGACTGCAGGAGTGGTCCAAAAGTCCGGTTTGCCCTCTTTATCGGTATCGGCAGGACGTACAACGCCCGCTTTCATCAGTTTCTGCAAGAACTCAATGGATTCGGTAAAGCCTTTGTCCAGTGCGGTAAACTTAAAGTTATTGTCAATAGCCATTGAACCGTTTGCGGGCGCCGCAAAAATTTGCCAATAGTTAGGATCAATAAAGAATGCATAGGTACCTTTCGGCAATTTATTCTGCAGCTCAGTTACATAAGCATAAAAATCATCGTAGCTCCATTTACCCATTTTAAACATTTCCGATGGAGTATATTTCATGCCTGCTTCCGCAATCATTTTGCGGTTAAAGACCAGTCCTTCGGTACCTGCGCCGAGATTAAAGCCGTAAATGCCGTTTTTAACTTTCCCTGTTTGCTGATAGATTTCAGGAATACCGACATTTTTTAACGGTTTGGAAATATCGACTAATGCTTTATTTGCAGCAAGCTGCATAAGCCACATCGATGAAAGGTTATTCGTAATATGCCATGCCGACTTTCCGCCTGCGACGGACTTGATCCATTCCGCCGGCATATCATCATAGTTGGACGTACTGGTATAAAACTCAAAGTTGCAGTTGTATTTTTTCTTTGCAGCTTCATAAATAGGCAGCCACTTTGCCTTATCCGCTTCCGATGTTGCAGGATCATACGGATTGGGGCTATCCCAGAGCCTTACGATAACGGTATTCCCTTTTAGGTCATACTTACCGGCTGCAGCGCCTCCCGTTTTACCGCCCTTATCGGAACCGCCCAGTGCAAATACATGGCCGCACAAAAGCCCCAAAACAAGACAAACCGTCATTGTTTTTTTCATAAGCTTCCTCCTTAACAATTTTGCCGTTCTGTTTATTCAGAATATACATTGAGAATATAACCCACAGCCTTATAGGATGTATTGTATCATAATCTAATAAAAAGTAAAGAAAAAATATCGACATTCTGCATTTTTTTTAATTAGCAGAATGCATTAGACGCTTCTAACTATTCATCAATTTTTATAATGAATTCCTTTGCAGCGTTTTTTCGCGCCGGTTACCGATATAAACGCCCTCCGTGCAATGACCGGACAAGGCAAAGCCCATTGAAGCATAATATTTATTCAGAAAATCGTTATCCGCAGCGCAATCCAGACGGAGAAAGCGTTTGTTCTGCCGGATAGCCAGTTTTTCGATTTCAACAAGCATGATTTTTCCTGCTCCCTTGACAGCAGTATCCGTTACAAGATTGTGCACATAATACGCAGGAACATCCGCTTTATCAGACCATCGGTCATCACTCTGTAATAAAACGGCAGCGCCGATGATGCGAGCGCTTTCTTTCAGAATATACAGAGTGTCCAATGCCTGTTGCTCTGCATAGTAGCTGATAGGAAAGAGAGCCAGATAATCCACGGCGTTCCATTGCCGAATCCCTACCTTATCCATCCAGCGGATTCTTTTTTCGTATAAAGTAAACACCGCGTCAACATCTTCAGCATGCGCTTTCTGAAAAGTATATGTCATGTTAATCACCTTAAATTATTATAGAGATACCCTATAGAAAATAACGGATAATTCGGTTATAGTATACCTACATGAATGAAAAAATAGAAAAAATGGAGCGGATTCAATATCTGCTTACCAACCGGCTATACAGTGTTTTGATTTCAGAGCTTGCTGAAATGAATGAGGTGGATGTAGCGGATATTCTTGATAATGAGAATGCGGCAAATGCGGTACTGCTGTTCAGAATGCTTCCGAAAGACCTTGCTGCGGAGGTTTTTACACTTCTTTCAAGCGAGCAGCAGAGCGCTTTTATTACGGCCATTACCGATAAAGAGCTTGGCCCGATTTTGGATGAACTTGCGCTGGACGATATTGTAGACCTTGTAGAAGAAATGCCTGCAAATGCAGTCAATAAAATATTGTCAAACACCGGTGAAGAGGAACGGAAACTAATAAATCAGTTTTTAAAATATCCTCCCAATTCCGCCGGCAGTTTAATGACGATTGAGTATGTCAGTTTGAAAAAGACGATGACGGTAAAACAGGCGCTCGATCACATACGGGAAACAGGGTTAAAAAAAGAAACAATCTACACATGTTATGTGACGGATGAGAATAGGGTGCTTGAGGGCATTGTATCATTAAAAGAACTGGTATTGACGCAGGAACAGGAACTGATTGCCGGTATTTGCGAAAGCGACTGTATCTATGTGAATACACATGACGATCAGGAGACTGCGGCTGCCCTTTTTAAGCGGTACGGTTTTTTGGCGCTGCCGGTTGTCGATGCGGAAAAGCGGCTTATCGGTATCATTACGGTTGATGACATTATGGATGTCATTGAGCAGGAGGCTACCGAAGACTTTCAGATCATGGCAGCTATGCAGCCCTCTGAGGAAGCCTACTTGGATACGAACATTTTTAGTTTGGCCCGGCACCGTATCGGCTGGCTGCTCCTCTTGATGGTATCCGAGACGTTTACCGGCAGAATTATTGAGCACTACACTGAGCTATTGGCGAGTTTGACCGTTTTAACTTCTTTTATCCCGATGCTGATGGATACCGGCGGAAATTCGGGCAGCCAATCGTCAACGCTCATAATACGCGGACTTGCTACCGGAGAAATCAGATTGCAGGACTGGGGAAAAGTTTTGTGGAAAGAGCTCCGTATCTCTTTGATGGTCGGACTATTGCTCGGCGTTATCATGTTTTGCAAATCCTTTTTTCTTAACCGGAAACCAATGATGATTTCGGCTACCGTCGGCGGGACGCTCATTATTACCGTCATTATCGCAAAACTGACCGGCGGCTTGCTGCCGATTATCGCAAAACGGTTAAAATTGGATCCGGCAATTATGGCAGGGCCGCTCATCACTACTGTTGTCGATGCAGTGAGCCTTATCGTGTACTTTAAGATTGCACGCTTTTTGCTGTTTTAAGGGCGGCCGTATGAGATATCTTACGCAGCTGCGGTACCGGCTGTTTTCGCAAACGGAACCGGTCAATGAATTACTCGTCGAGTGTGTTCGGAAAAGCATTCATCTTTCATCTGCGCTGATTGTTGTGTTTGCGCGTTTTTGGTTTAAACCGACAATCGCCGGCCTGATATGCGTAACCGTACTCTACAGCGTCTCGGAAGTCCTCCGTATGCATAATCATAATCTGCCGTTTATTGCGAAAATCACGCGATGCGCTGCCCGTCCACGCGACAAAGGCCGTTTTGTGCTGGGACCGGTAACGCTTGCGTGCGGGGTGTTAGCGGCTTTGCTGCTCTTTCCCCTCCGTACTGCGCAAATTGCGATATTTGCGCTCGCTTTTGGGGACGGGCTTGCCAGTCTTATCGGGAAACGGTTCGGAAAACGTCATTTACATATTGCAAAAGACAAAACGGTCGCAGGCAGCGTAACCTGTTTTGTTGCGGTGTTTATTTCATCATTTGCCGTCAGCTGTAGCTTTTGGAAAAGTCTGATTCTCGCGGCAGCAGCGGCCTTGATTGAAATGCTGCCGCTCAAAGATTACGATAACATTTTAATTCCCATTGCCATCGGCTATCTCGCGCTCGCTCTCTGCGCATAGCATCCGGTAACGGCTCCCATACCAAGTCTTATTCCCATTACCCTCCGCGCTCTTAGCGTCCTTCTCGGTTTACCGCCATGGACGGCGGTGGTTCCAAGCAGTAACAAGTTTTTGCCATTAGCAAAAACTTGACATGAATACTGTACATGGAGGTACAGTATTCATGTTACCGCAGAGCACGCAGAGAGCGCAAAGGATTTTTATAAAGATTATAAAGAGAGGGTAGCGGAGGATACTTGCCGCCGATTGTATTAAAAAGAAGCAAGATTTGAGGAATACCGAAAATCCTTGCTCCGATACGGCAGAAAAGGCGGCAAGAGCCGGAGCGTAGGGGGAGACTTCCCCCGCTGTATGGTTATTTGACGTTTTATGCTATGACGGAGCTGCTGTTTTGATGAGCATTTTCTCGTGCATAACGATCATTATGATGAGAATACCAGTCAGATAGAGCGGCATCAGCGATACGCCGATATGATGTGCGACAAGGCCGAAGAGCGGCGGCATAAGGCAGGTTCCGGCATAGGCGGAAGCCATCTGTACCCCAATCATTGCCTGCGACTTATCTTCCCCGAAACGCGCAGGCGTTGCATGGATAATTGAAGGGTAAATCGGCGCACAGCCTAAACCGATAAGCCCCAGTCCGAGTAAGGAGCTCGTTGTCCCAAACGGGAGAAACAAGAGGAGAATTCCTGCCGCAATACCGCCTTGCCCCAGCCGGATCATCTGGGTATCGTTCAATTTTAATGTTAAGAATCCGCTGAAAAACCGGCCGGCTGTAATACCGGTAAAAAACACGCTTGCAAGACCGGCAGCTGCTTTCGCAGAAAGTCCCCGATACAGCGTAAGGTAACTGCTTGCCCACAAGTTTGCCGTCTGTTCCACGGCGCAGTAGCAGAAAAAGGTAATCATAATTTCTTTTGCGCCGGGGATGGTAACTACGCGCTTGAGCGGAAGCGGCTTTGTCTGCATATCCTGAGTACGGCGCTGTTCGCCTTGCGGCCGGCGCCAAAGCGGCAGGCTTAAAAGCAGCACAGCGGTTAAGGCTGTTTGCAGAAGGGCAATGGACCGATAGCCCGTATTCCAACCGTACCCGCCGGTCAAAGCGCTGCCCATAATATACGGCCCCGCTGATGCGCCGATTCCCCACATGCAGTGCAGCCAGCTCATGTGTCTGCTTGCATAGTGCAGCGCGACATAATTGTTGAGGGATGCGTCCACGCTTCCGGCGCCGAGTCCGTACGGGATAGCCCACAGACACAGCGCAGCGTATGAACGGCTCACCGAAAAACCGAACAGTGCAACCGCCGTCATCAAAACGCTGAAAGCCGTAACTTTTCCGGCGCCGAAAGCCTTCGTCAGCCGGTCGCTTTGCAGACTGGAGATAATGGTTCCGCCGGCAATAATCATAAAAATAAGCCCTGAATAGGACACGGGAACGGAAAGCTCCCGATACATTGACGGCCATGCGGAACCTAAAAGAGCATCCGGCAGCCCTAAGCTGATAAACGCTGCATAAATGAGCGCAAGCAGCACATGCGTCACGTAACTTAAACGCCCCGCTCGCTCATGATTATTTTGATTTCGTCCGCATTGATGCCGACCATTGCTTCACCGAGGTCTTCGGAAACCTCGGCCAGCAGTTTCGGATTATCATAATTTTTGACTGCTTTAACGATAGCAGCTGCCCGTTTAGCAGGGTCGCCGGATCTGAAAATACCGCTTCCGACAAATACGCCGTCCGCGCCCAGATGCACCATCAATGCAGCATCCGCCGGTGTCGCCACCCCTCCGGC
This sequence comes from uncultured Treponema sp., assembly GCA_905372265.1. Lineage (GTDB taxonomy): Bacteria > Spirochaetota > Spirochaetia > Treponematales > Treponemataceae > Treponema. Next base: position 16,547 of record CAJPOL010000010.1, read on the forward strand.
AGAGAAGTTCGGTACGGGCAGCTTTCCATGATCGTGAACGTATTTTACCAGCTCGTATGGGACTTGAAAATTTTTTGCCGCTACATACAGTTCATCATCCCGCAACACAGTCAGCTGTTTCATTTCGCTTTGAATTTGGCGCATATGTTTTACCGCCTGAATAACATCGCCGGTTCCCGCTTCGCCTTTCGTTCTGATCATTTTCGCCCCTTCCTGAATCCTCCGGAGGGCTTCGCCGAGATTGCGGGCGCCGCATACAAACGGCACCGTAAATTGTGTTTTATCAACATGATATACTTCATCGGCAGGCGATAAAACTTCGGATTCATCGATAAAATCGATATTGATCGCTTCAAGGATGCGCGCTTCCATAAAATGTCCGATTCGGACCTTAGCCATAACGGGAATCTTGACGGCTTTCATAATCTCCCGAATCATTTTAGGATCGCTCATGCGGGATACCCCGCCTGCAGCCCGTATATCAGCGGGTATCCGTTCCAGAGCCATAACAGCAACAGCGCCGGCAGCTTCCGCAATTTTTGCCTGTTCGGGGGTAGTAACATCCATGATGACCCCTCCCCGCAACTTTGATAAAATATCCATTCTAATCCTCCTGTTATCTCAATACGATAGAATACTTCTATTATTTCATAATTGAAACGGTTAGTAAAGATAAAAATTCGGAAATCGCAGGGATTTAACTATAGAATGGTTTAGAACATCGCATTTATACTAACGGGCACCCGTTTTGCCGTGCCCAGCGTATTACCTCATTCATTCGTTTTTGATATCCTTTTACTCCCTTACTTTGAAGCCATGATAAATTGTCAAAATCGATACGGAATGTTACCGACTTTTTAAGCGGTTTCCAATACTTAAACCGGCCCCGCGCAAAGGCCTCTTCTGTTAATTCCGGAATATCTGTTGTGTTGATATGACTGTCGGGAACTGCACAAGCTTCACATTTGGCGATATATTCTTCTAAGTCTGTCATAATACATTTTCCTTTCCTGTGATGTTGCAGGACGAGCTGAGATAATATGGATGCAGTCTGTCTCCGTGTATACAACTTGTACGATGCTTAGCCCCGACTTTTCCACATACCCAAAACCATTATATCTATCTTGCCCATAGTCTGAATATTTTATGTCGTATATCTCATAAAAATAAGGGTCGTCAAAAACAGGCAAAATGTCTCTAAACGAAATCCCATTGTTGTTTGCATCCTTGTGGTTAATGATATTCGCTTTTTCTTTTTCAGACCACCACTCGAATCTGCCGCATCTAACAAGCTCGCCTTTTAGCATTATGTATAACCTATACTAAGTATATAATGTATGTACGTAATCGTCAATCAATAGCCCCGATACAAAAGTGCCGGGGTATTAAACCCTCCGCACGAATAAAACAATAAAACTGCTGCTATAATTCCTCCTCATTTCCATCGCTAAAATATGGATTGCACTGAGCACTTGTGATATGATGTTTTTTCACAGGCATCATTTATAAAAAGATCGGTTCTATAAAAGAGAAATCATACTGTCATTTTGTATATGTAAAACGGATGAGGAGTGTATAATGAAAAATAGCCATATAAAAATAATGATTGGTTCCGTTTGTCTTATACTGTGTTTTGCGGCATATTTTTTCGGATACCGGCTGATAGAAGCTGGGCAAGTAAAGCATTCAGGCAATGCGGAACAACCGGCTGCAATTGCAAATCCTATTCAGGAATCAAGTGCTGAAGAAATTTATTCAAAGCTGAATATTCAATTTCATATTCCCGAAACGGCAAGCGGGGTAACATATTCTCTCATCAACGGTAGTCCCCTTGTTGCGCAAACGGACTTTGTGTATAAAAACGCTCATTGTACAGCCCGCTGCTGCGATCTTGCAACATACGATACCGTCTTTCCCGATATTTCCGGGGTGCATTGTGATGTATGGAGTTATACTGACAGCTGCGGTTTCTTTTCCGATGAGAATGTAATCGAGTCGAAATTATTATATAAGCGAACGGAAAATCCGATCGGCGGTATCGGCGTAGTTAAATGGACGGATAAACATAATCGTGTATATTCTGTTTTTTGCGACCATGTTCCTCCTTATGCATCGTTTGAAGCAATTGACGATTTTTTAATGGATTTGGCGGGAAGCATTTACGGAAGTATTTATGTTTTTCCTCAGGGGTATACAACAAAAATCCGTTGCGGAGAAGATACCGCAGCCGACGTACGGAATGCGCCGCGCATCGGAAACGTTTTTCATCGGTTTAAAGATGGTACGGACGTTTATGTTTCCAAAAGGACAACGCAAAAACAAGAACGCGGCGGTACGGAAGATTTTTGGTATCACTGTTACTATGCGGATGAAACACATATGTATGAAGGTTGGATATTCGGCGGAGATTTGGAAAACCGAAAGGAAGAGGCGATGCCTTAAATCGGGTACCGCTTCAATGCTTTCATTCCAAGTTTGATTTTGATACCAATCTTTGTTTGCTATTTATATTCTTTTACTCTCCGAACGTTACGTATATCCGCTTTAAAGAGCATGTTTTCTTTGTTTCGGGAGAAAGAGTTGCAATGACGCCGCAAAAAAGAGCGCGTCCGCTTTCTTGGAGAACAAATGGCTGCGGAACGAGCGTCATGCTCCGCTCAAGGGCGGGTTCCATTGCTCCGCCGATAACCGAATCAAATGCTCCGATCATACCTGCATCGGTGAGGTAGCCCGTCCCGCCTGCAAGAATACGTTCATCGGCTGTCTGCGTATGAGTATGCGAGCCGAAAACACAGGAAACGCGTCCGTCAAGATAATAGGCCAACGCTTCCTTTTCCTGAACCGATTCTGCGTGAAAATCGATGAGGATGCATCCTTCAAGGCCGTGTTGCAAGAGGGAATCGGCTGTCTGAAAGGGGCAATCTATCGGGCGCATATTCTCTCTGCCTTGTAAATTCACAACCGTTAGTGTACCGTGCGCTTTTTTTACGGTAAGATACCCACTGCCCCGTGCAAACGGGTAATTTGCAGGGCGCAGAATCCGCTCTTCTTCTCCGAAGGATTCCCGTAAATCAAAGCGCTCTAACGTATGGTTTCCGCCGGTAATGACATCAACCCCTGCAGCAAAAAGCCGATTCGCTTGATCAGGCTCAATACCGCATCCTTTTGCAGTGTTTTCTCCATTCACAACAACAAAATCGACTGCTTCTTGCTTAATAAGAGAGGGCAAAAACCGTACGGCAGTTTCAAGACCGAAAGATCCGCAAATATCTCCGCCGAAAAAAACAGTAATGTGATCCATATCCGTACCGTTCATGCTAGAACCGATTTTATCCCAAACGTCCGTAATGTTTGCGGCTGCCGAATACGCCTTCTTCCAGTTCAGCTGCAGAAAGCCCTTTACGCTGCCCTCTTGATGCCAGATAGAGGCCTCCGCCTATTACCATCCATATAATGAACATTTTTACTGCGAGTCCGCCGATATAAAAGGGACTTGCCTTTACAAACATAAAAATAAACACGAGTGATGAAACGCCTCCTGCAAAAAAGCCCATGGCGATGCCGCCCGGTATCTTATACGGACGTTTCATGTCGGGGTATTTCCGGCGGAGCCGTACTAAAGACCATGCAGTGATAGTCCATGACAGCATAAAAGCCGTTGCGGAAAAGCAGGTAATACTATCGATGAGATTTGGACCGAGGAATGGACCGAGACACGAAAGCAGCAGACAAACGATTTGACCGTTCACGGCAATGCCTTTTTTATTCTGTTTGGCAAAGATTTTTGCAATCAGCCGTCCCCGCGCCATTCCCATGAGCAGATTTGCCGATGCGGTAAAAAAGCCGTTCCATGTCGTAAAAAGGCCTGCTATAGCGCCGATAACCAGCAGCCAATACAGAAAACTGCCTACGCCGCCCGGAAACAGGTGCAGGAACATCGTCGCGGCAGAGGGGTGCGCCATGAGTGTGAATTCCTGCCACTTCCAGCCGTAGCCGAAACTCAGCAGTAAAATCGCATAAAAAACACACGCTAAGGAAACGGATAACACAACAGTCAAGCCGACGGACTTAACATTGCCTCCGGCGTCTTCTACGCCTTGCGGGATAGTTTCAAAGCCCGAAAGAAAGAACGCTGCGGAGGCTACAATGGCGAACATACCGCCGAATAGGGAATGATGAGAAACTTTTTTAAGTCCGGCACCGTATATCATAGGGTTTGCCGTATCGTAGAGCGGCTGCCAGTTGCCGGCATTGCCGCCTATAAACGCTGCCGCGGCGCCTATCAAAGCTGAACCGACCAGCACAAAGCATAGTATTTTTTGAACAAAGGCTGCCGCTGCCAAGCCCCGCATATTCAGCGCAAACAGCAGCAAGGAGCAAATGACGCCGATGATAATCGTGTCAAGATAAATATCGGAGCCCATTACGCTGTAGAGCGGTTTGCCGGACTTGATACCGGGCACCAGATACCCCAGCACATCCGTGATTTGAATGGCTTCCCACGGTATAATGGCTACAAAGGCTCCGAATGCAGCCCAACCGGAGATAATGGACACCTTATCGTTAAACGCTTTATAGGCAAAGGCCATCCCTCCGCCGGCAACGGGGAGCATTGGTACCAGTTCACAGTAACAGAGGGCAATGGGCACCATCATAATTAAAACCAGCAGATAGCCCAGTCCTGCCGGAACAGGCCCTCCGCAGCCGGTCATCCAGCTATTGATTGAAACAGCCCATCCTACTCCGACGATAGCGCCGAAGCCGATGCAGAAAAAATCAACGGCGCTGACCCCTTTTTTCACTTTCGGCTTACTCATCTTTTCTCCTCATTTCTCCATTAGTATAACATAGGGTATGAAAAAAATAAAGAGAAAATTTTATTTTAACTAAAAATAGTGAAATGCTATAAGACAAAAGATGAGTGAAAAAGGCTTTATCCTATCATCAGCTATTTTTATGTCCTTGCTATCGGTTTTAAATGTAAAGATGCGCTTACTTTTTCATTAACCTTGAGCCGGACTTCCATGCTTGTCCGGTCTTTTTGCCGATAGCGTAATAGCCGTTTTGGAACTGATTGAATGCAAGTGCATGACCGCATCAGGCAAACAGCGGTAGCTGCGCAATCCGCGTGTGCGGTGTGCTTAATCGGCCTGTTCCGAAACGGAAGTTTCCGAACAGGCTTAATGATTAGACGAATTTAACGGCGGTGCCGAAAGCAGTTACCTCAGCGGCGCCATCCATGACCGAAGAAGACGAGAAACGCACATTGACGACTGCATCGGCTCCTTTTTCTTCCGCTTTTGCAGCCATTTTTTTAATGGCAATGGAACGCGCTTCGTCCATCATTTTAGTGTATGAACCGAGTTCCCCGCCGATGAGATTTTTTAATCCGGCGCCGATGTCCTTGAACATGTTTCTTGTTTGAACGGTACTGCCGAATACCAGTGAAATTGTTTCCAGCGTTTTCCCGCTGATAAAATCAGTATTTACAATAATCATTTCTACCTCCGGAGAAAAGAGTATACAGTGTTTGTCCTTATTTGTCAGTATCAGCGGATTCCTGTTTTGAAATATGTAAGCCGCTGATGGCTGAAACCCATTTTGTGTTTAAAATAAGCGTAACGGCGATAACTGCCGCTGTAACATTTGAAAAAAGATTGCCCCAAAACACTGCATAATACTTCAAACTGACTTCCGTTACCAATACGAAGATATAGCGCAACAGCCAAATACGGAGTATGCCGATTACAAGCGGTATTTTCGTTTTGCCGAGCCCTATAAAGGCGCCCTGTATAGTCATGCAAATGCCGAAACCGATAATTGAATAGGTATAAATTCTCAGTGCACCGTTCGCAATCGCTAAAATTTCCGGTTCGCGGCGGAAAAGGAGCGTCAGCGAGGGGGATAACGGTACGATGATAGCGATAAGGCAGACGGCTACAATACTGCTGGTAATACATCCGAGTAAGCAATCTTTTTTAGCTTTTTGAGGATTTCCCGCTCCGATATGCATACTCACCATTGTGGTAACCGCTGCGCTGAATGCTGCCGGTAAATTAAAGCAAAGCGCATTGATGTTGCTGGCAATTCCTTGCGCTGCGACAACAATAGCTCCGTAGCGTTCTATTTCTTTATTGATTAAAAAGAAACCGAAAAACAGAAATGCGTTGTTGAACATCACCGGAAACCCGATACGGAGCACTTGCGTTAAAATATGAGCATCAAATTTAAAATTCCGTATCAGCAAACGGTCGGGATTCCGCATTACAAACAGTTCATACAGCATCCAAACAGTGATAACCGCGTTTGCAAGGAGGGAGGCGAGGACACATCCGATAATTTCAAGTCTGAGGAGAAACAAAAAAAGCGTATTGCCGATGATTTTTAAACAAAACAAAAGGGCCATACGGATAAATGCCGCTTCCGGTTTCCCGTTCGCATTCTTAATGCCGTTGTAGACCGCTTCCAGAAAGCTGAATGGTAAAACAAGGCTGTACCATGCAATATACTGCCGGACATAAGGCGCTATTTCACTGTGCAGCGTGTGCGAGACGATAACACTAATGATAAGCAGCAGCGGAGCGCTCACAATGCCGAGCACAGCGGCAAAGAGGAATATTTGGGCGGCAACCTGTTTTCCTTCCTCAATACGCCCTTGCCCGTTCAGCTGTCCGATCATTGCTGCGGCTGCTACGCTCAGCCCTTGAGAAAGCGCCAGTACCATCGAAATAATAGGCTGCGAAAAAGTTACCGCTCCGGTAACTGCATAATGAGTTAAACGGTTGATAAACAGACCGTCGGTAAACGGCATCATTGCCTGCACCGTACTCATCAACAATGCAGGTAATGAAAGGATAATCAGCGTTTTGTAAGGATTACCGGTAAGAATGAGCTCGCGCCGCGCCTCCGTAGATTGTTTTACAAACGGAAAAGGCATACAAAGCAGCGCTTATTCAACTGTGATAACCGAAGCTGTTCTGCCGTCGGTGGTATAGACATGAGTAGTATTTGTCGTGTCGGGAATTTGTTTACCGTCTTTAAAGTATGCATAGTACCATATGCCCTTAGGTAAGGGTAAAAAGAGCTCATAACGGCCGGGCATTACTTCTTCAAGCGAATACATAAACGGATCCCAATTATTAAAAGTGCCGGCAAGAAAGATTTTTTTACCTGTTTCACCCTGATACACAAAGCGGGTACTGCCGTTGTTCTCAACCGCTGTTTTATACTCTTTCTGATATGGAATTTTGAGGATGGAAAGAGACATGCCTGCGGAGTAATCAAATACTTGCATCGGATTAAGCGGATCGGTAGACCACAGCCCGTTTGTTACCAATCGGTAGCGCAATTCCCGCATCTCTTCCGGTATCCGCATAATATAAAAAAGGATGGATTTTTTAGCGTCAGTGGTTTCGCTGCGGAATAACCGTTGAAAAGAATGAATAGTTTGAAAGTTCTCATGTTCAAAAGCAATACCGACATGACGCGCTTCTCCGGAGGCTGTAAATATAATAAATTTTCCGGTGATAAGCGGCGCATCCGTGCGGGCAATAGTTTCAACAAGTTCGCCGTATGTATATTCATCAATATGTGAATGTTCTGCCGCTATCGGTACGAGCGCGCATAATAAAAAAAAGATCGCTGCAGCTCGCTGCCGTATGGTATTGCACATAGTATCCTCCCAATTTTGCCGTGCAGATTATCTATAGACACCATCGGAATATAATGAGAAAACTTTAATTCCGTTCATTCCGCATACAATACTATAATGAATAAAATTGTTCTACCCGTCAAGAAATAGATTGGTTAAAATACCATGCATTATTTTTCATTTTTATCATTGACGGGAAGGCTACTCTGTGCGACAATAGAGTAGAACAAATGAAGAACAAGTGTATTTCTCTTTGTTCTCACATTATATTTCGTGCTGAAAGCACAGAAGGAGTATTGTATGGATGCCAAAAATTATCCGGCGGAACCGTTTCGTATCAAAGCTGTCGAAACCGTTAAGATGATCAACAGAGAAGAACGCGAAAAAGTCGCCAAGGAAGCAGGGTATAATACGTTCTTGATTAACTCGGAAGACGTATATATTGACTTGCTCACCGATTCAGGAACCAATGCGATGAGCGATAAGCAGTGGGCCGGTATTATGATCGGCGACGAGGCTTATGCAGGCAGCCGGAACTTCCACCATTTGGAAGCAACCGTACAGGAAATTTTCGGATTTAAACACCTTGTTCCGACCCATCAAGGACGCGGTGCGGAAAACATCCTTTCCCGCATTGCGATTAAGCCCGGTCAATATGTCCCCGGCAATATGTACTTTACAACAACCCGCTATCATCAGGAATCAAACGGCGGTATTTTCGTTGACATCATTAAAGATGTTGCGCACGACGCCGGAAAAAACGTTCCTTTTAAGGGTGATATCGATATTGAAAAACTCGAACGCCTCATCAAAGAAAAAGGAGCGGAAAATATTGCGTATGTTTGTTTAGCCGTTACGGTCAACCTTGCAGGAGGTCAGCCCGTTTCGCTCAAAAACATGAAAGAAGTACGCGCTTTGACAAAGAAGCACGGCATCAAAGTCTTCTATGATGCAACACGCTGTGTAGAAAACGCTTACTTTATTAAAGAGCAAGAGCCGGGTTATGCGGATAAGACCATCAAAGAAATCGTACATGAAATGTTCAGCAATGCGGACGGCTGTACGATGAGCGGCAAGAAAGACTGTCTCGTTAATATCGGCGGTTTCCTCTGTATGAATGACGATGAATTGTTCCAAGCGGCAAAAGAAATCGTTGTCGTATTCGAAGGTATGCCTTCATACGGCGGTATGGCGGGACGTGATATGGAAGCAATGGCAATCGGTCTCCGTGAATCATTGCAGTATGAATACATTGAGCACCGAATTAAGCAGGTACGCTATCTCGGCGATAAGCTGCTTGAAGCCGGTGTTCCGATTATTGAGCCTGCCGGCGGTCATGCGATCTTCCTTGACGCACGCCGTTTCTGCCCGCACTTGGATCAAATGCAGCTTCCCGCTCAAGCACTTGCTTCTCAGCTGTACATCGAATCGGGAGTGCGCAGTATGGAAAGAGGTATCGTTTCCGCAGGACGCGATCCTAAGACCCGTGAAAATCACATTCCTAAACTTGAAACCGTTCGTTTGACGATTCCGCGCCGTGTATATACCTATAAGCACATGGATATCGTTGCGGATTCCGTTATCAGCTTATTCAAGCATAAGGAAAATATCAGAGGTCTTAAGTTCGTTTATGAGCCGAAGCAGCTCCGCTTCTTCACGGCCCGTTTTGAATACGTCTAAAAAATAAACACATCTAATCAGGCCTTGCCGGTGTATCCGGTAAGGCCTGAGCAGAAATTGAACTTCCGTTTGCAGCTTACCGGCAGACAAACATCACGAATAAACCGATTTGCCGTTTTTGCTCATTTTAAGTACATTATTGAGATATAAGGGAGCTTACGAAACCGGCTGGAGGTTTCAGCCGCGCCCGACACTATTTTAGTATTGCATTGAGGTCGTTATGGCAAAGTATGAATTTCAAACCGAAGTTAATCAGCTGTTGACGCTGATTATCCATTCTCTGTATTCAAATAAGGAGATTTTTTTACGCGAGTTGGTATCCAACGCATCGGATGCGCTTGATAAGCTTAAATATCTTACCATATCGGATACATCGTTAAAAAACATAGCATTCACCCCGCGCATTGATATTGCTTTCAATGAAGATGAGCATACGCTTACCATCCGCGATACCGGTATCGGTATGAACGATGAAGATATTAAAAGCAATCTCGGAACGATCGCCCGCTCAGGTACGAAGGCGTTTTTGGAGCAACTTGCTGCGGAAGATAAAAAAGATTCAAACCTGATAGGTCAATTCGGCGTCGGTTTTTATTCCGCTTTCATGGTGGCATCGAAAATTGAAGTCATCTCTAAAAAGGCCGGAGAAAGCGCCGTTTGGAAGTGGATTTCCGACGGAAAAGGGCAATATGAATTGGAACAGACCGATGATACGGCGCTGCCGCTGCTGGATGATGTTCCCGAAGGCATAAACGGCACATGTGTTGTTCTGTATCTAAACGATGAGGATTCCGAATTTGCTTCCCGCTGGAAGATTGAAGATATCATCAAACGCTATTCCGACCATATCGCATTTCCGATCTATCTTCATTATATTCAGAAAGAATATGACGACAAAGGCAAGGTGAAATCCGAAGCTGCAAAGACCGAACAAATCAATGATGCGCGTGCTTTGTGGCAAAAGCCTAAGTCGGAATTGAAAGAAGAAGATTACAAAAACTTCTATAAATCCTTGTCGCATGATTCTGCCGATCCGCTTTTGTATGTGCACACCAAAGCGGAAGGAACGCAGGAATATACAACGTTGTTCTATGTGCCGGAAAAAGCGCCTTTCGATATGTTCCATGCCGATTACAAGCCCGGCGTTAAACTGTTTGTCAAGCGTGTATTTATTACCGATGATGAAAAAGAATTGCTGCCGGTGTATCTCCGCTTTGTGCGCGGCGTTATTGATAGCGAAGACTTACCGCTGAATGTCAGCCGTGAAATTTTACAGCAAAACAGGATTTTGAACAGCATTCGTTCTTCTTCGGTAAAAAAACTGTTGGGTGAGTTTAAAAAACTTGCGGACTCCGATAAAGAAAAGTATGAAAAATTTATTGCCGAATACAACCGTCCCTTAAAAGAAGGCTTGTACAGCGACTATGAGCATCGGGACGATCTTCTTGAACTGGTCCGCTTTATGACAAGCAATACGGATTACGAATGGACCAGCTTTGCTGATTATGTTCAGCGGATGAAAGAGGGGCAAAAAGCAATCTATTATATCACCGGCGGAGACAAAAATGCACTGATGCACTCGCCTCATCTGGAAGCGTATAAGGCGAAAGGCTTTGAAGTACTCATTATGCCCGATGAGATTGACGATATTGTCATTCCCTTTGTCGGTAAATACAAGGATTGGGAGTTAAAAGCCGCCAACCGCGCCGGTTCCGATGAGGAGTTGAGCACAGAGGAAGAAAAGAAAGAGGCTGAAAAAAATGAGCAGCAGTTTAAACCGCTGGTAGAAAAGATAAAAACAGCTCTGGGCGATGCGGTCAAAGAGGTTCGTCTGTCAAAACGGCTTGCTGATTCTCCTGCCTGTATCGTTGTCGATGAGAAAGATCCGAGCCTGCAAATGGAGCGGATGATGCGGGCAATGGGGCAGCAGCTTCATGGTGAAGTAAAACCCATCCTTGAAATCAATGCCGGTCATCCGATACTGCAAAAAATAAAGGATACCGATGATGAAGCGCTCATCGCCGATACCGCTTTTGTGCTGTTGGATCAGGCCTTACTGCTTGAAGGCAACTCTTTAAAAGATACCGCCGATTTTGTAAAACGGCTGAATACGCTGCTGTCAAAATAACGGGTAACCGCTGTAATACTGTCCGTTTAGGTATTAATGCACAAACCGCGAAGCACGCTAAGAACGCAGAGAGATAAGAGGTAATTGCCTAATGTGAAAGCTCTTTTGTCACTTCTTTGCGCTCCCTGCGAGCTCTGCGGTTTTATATTTTTAACCGCCAAGCGCGCAGAGTCCGCAAAGATTTTTGTAAGAAATTACGTGTTAGACTTATCTCAATGTATCTCCGAATTCTCTGCGCTCATTGCGGTTTATCTAAACCTTAAATTTTCCTACCTCTTCCGCTAAGCTCTCAATACTCCGCTTGTTCTTCTGCGTAATCTCGTTGACTTCCTGTACGGCGTTGTTAATCTGTACGGCGCCTGAGGCCATTTCGTTCATGCTTTCGGTAATCACACGGGTAAGGGCGTCCAGTTTTTGCATTTCTGAGGCAACGCCTTCCCCGCCTTTCAGCATTTCCTCGGAACCTGACTGCACCTCAACGGTTACCATACTGATATTTTTAATTGCTTTCAGCACTTCTTTGCTGCCGTTCTCCTGCTCCCGCATCGCTTCGGTTAGACGATTACTCATATCTTTTACCTGCTCGGCCAGAGTGAAAATTGCATTGAATTTCTCTTCCGCTGTTTTGGAAGACGCCGAAAGCGTATCGATTTCGCTGCCGAGCGTTTTGAGCGTTGCCGTAATGGTTTTTCCTTGAACAGAAGACTCTTCGGCCAGTTTACGGATTTCATCAGCGACAACGGCAAAGCCTTTTCCTGCTTCCCCTGCATGAGCAGCCTCGATCGCAGCATTCATTGCCAAAAGATTTGTCTGACTGGCAATATGCTGAATAACGCTCGATGCTTCCATTAAAGAACCTGATTCTTCGGCAACTTTTTGTGTGATGGTATTCGCCGTTGCGATCGTCTCTTTACCGGCTCCTGTTGCCGTTGCGAGATTTCCGATAACATCATCGGTTTTACTTAAGGTTTGTCCTATGGAGGCGATATTCGCAACCATTTGCTCTACAGATGAAGAGGACTGGGCAACGCTTGCCGCTTGCGTTTCGATACTGGTATTCAGCTGTTTGATCGTGCGGACAATTTCTTCGATGGTCGCGGCTGTTTCGGTAACGCTGGCAGCTTGAGTCATCGCTTGCTGTTTAACCCCATCGATATTGGCGCTGATCTCATTTACTGCGCTGGCGGTTTCAGTCATGTTGGAAGCGAGCTCGTTGCCGATTTCTTCCATCGTGTTACTGGTAACGCCAACGGTATGTATCGACGTACCGATTTTTGCAATCGTTTGGTTAAAGTATTCGGAAAGCTCCGCAATTTCGTCTTTACCACGTACCGGCAGCCTAACGGTAAGGTCTCCATCTCCATGCGCAATATTTTTAAGCGCATCGCTGGTAAATTGCAGCGGCTTACTGATGTGCCGTCTGACCAATAGATACAGCAGTATGACAACCGCCAGTAAAATGACAATATACTGAATCATTGTTGAAATAAGCGCCTGTTTTGCATCGGCGGTAAAGACACTGATTGCCGTAATAGAAGCAAACACCCAATTTATGTCGGTTCCTTTAATACTTACCGGTACGAGAATAAACTTTGAATTAAGCCCTGAGGTGTGCGAGAGAGCGGTTTGTTCGGCAATATTGCCCTGAGCAACTGTTTCAAACAGCGATTTAAATTCGGGATTAATGTCAAATTGATTTTTTAGAATTTTAGACGAATCGACGCCGTTTGCAACGATTGTTCCGTTACTGCTACACAGCAATTTAAAATTCTCTTTTTTTGTACCGGCAATTTCTTCCAGTTTTTTCTGCAAAAAAGAAACATCAATATCGGCATCAACAACGCCGATTGTTTTTCCGTTGTGAATAATGGGAATGGAAAGTGTTGTAAGAATAAGGTTTTTGTCTTCGTACGGTTTAAATGGAGGCACCATTGTTGTTTTACCGGTGCGTATCGGATTTGTGTACCAATTTTCGGTATTTCCTACAAAATTAACCGAACGGACAGTAATGGTGTCGCCGTTTTTTACGGCATAAGGAATAAATCGGCCGTCTTCTTTATATATCCCCTTATTTAAAAAAGCCGCATCGTTTTCATCAAACGCATTCGGTTCAAATAACGCTGCAAGACCGGTCAGCGAAGTATTTTCTTTTAATAAAAGCTCAAGGCAGGTTACAATCCGCTCTCTGCTCCGTTGGCTTGCAGGCAGGCTCAGTTCATGCTGCACTAACCTATTCATATCGCGGCAGGTCTGATTGACTTCTGTAAATATCCGTTCCACATCACCGGCTAACAGCTGATTTTGCAGCGTCATTTCTATTGTGTAATCGCCGATTTCGCTTGAATAATCAACGGCAGCATCGTAGGCCGCTTTTCCGGCAAAAACAACAAACAGCAATAGCGAGATAACTAAGGTCAGTTTAAATCCGATACCTTGCGTTACCGTCCTTGTGTCTAAATC
>CAJPOL010000011.1 GCA_905372265.1 uncultured Treponema sp.
AGAATGGCCTTGCGGTCATAGGCCGCGCCGGATTGGCTACAAAACGTATGTTCGGCAAACAGTAAGATTTTTTCGGGACTAAAATCGGTATGCAAAAGGTAGTACAAAAAGAAGTCATGCAGCTCGTACGGTCCGACAATGTCTTCCGTTTTCTGCAAAATTACCTGTCCTTGCGCGGGCAACAATTCAGGGCTGATCGGCGTGTCAATAATATCTTGTATGATACTGCAAAACCGCTGATGATGCTGAACATCAGCTATGCAGACTGCCGGATGCTCGGCGAAATACCGCAGACACTGCCGTAAAACCGTTTTAGGAATGCCGGCATTAACATTGTACATGGACATATGATCGCCGTTATAGGTTTCCCATCCGAGCGCCGCTTCGGATAAATCGCCGGTGCCGACCAGCAGCGCGCCGAGCTGATTCGCCTTATCCATTAAAATCTGCGTACGCTCCCGCGCTTGCGCATTTTCATAAACCGTATCGTGAAGTCCCGTAGGGTGCCCTATATCGGCAAAATGCTGCAAAACCGCTTTTTCAAGCGGGATAGTCAGCACGGTACAGCCGAGCGTTTCGGCAAGCTGCAGTGCATTTGTCTTTGTCCTGCCGGTAGTTCCGAACCCCGGTATAGTTACCGCAGTAACCGAAGCGGCGGATTGTCCAATCATGCGAGCGGCGATTACAGCGATAAGCAGCGCAAGCGTAGAATCCGCCCCGCCTGAAATTCCGATAACGGTTTTTACCGCTCCGGTATGCTGCAGCCGCTTTGCCAGTCCCCTCGCCTGCAATTCCGCCGCTTGAGAAAAAAACGCTTCCCGCGCGGTCTCATTGTTTTGCACTGCAAGCGGAATAAAGGGAAGCGGGTTACGCGGACGGATCAAAAAATGCCCGCGGGAGGGAACGGCAGGAATCTCAATACAGCGATCCGGTTCCGGCAGAGCGCGCGCCGTTTGACGCGGAGCCTCGCAGTCAATATCGGCAACGGTCATGCATACGCCGCCGGTATAACCGTCAATGGAACCGTTCATTACTGCTTGAAGCTCAAAACAACTGCTCGCCGCAATCAGCTCACCGTTCTCATAGATACCCCGCTCTCCGGCGCATACTGTGTCGGTCGTTGACTCTCCCCAACCGGCATTAACGAACACAAGACCTATCCGCTGCTCTTTAGATCGGACAGCGGCGCTGCGGCATAAATCGGTAAACGATCCCGTGTAGGAAGCGCGCGCAAGCGGCTCAATCTGCAAAGCGGCTCCGCTGCCTGAACCGCAGCTGTCCCCCACTGTAAAGGTTACGCCGCTATCGGCTATTTTAAACACAAGACCTGAGGCGAAAGGAACGCCGCCCGGCAAACCATTTATATATACTTCCTGCTGAACACCGGTATACCGTGAAAAAACGCGGGACTGTTCCGTCCCGTCAAGCGGCACAATACCGTAGAGAACACCTCTACTGAAAACAGCTGCAACGCTGTATATCCGTCCGGCAAACAGGAACGGCAAACCGGCAATTCCGATAACCGGAAGCGGCGCCGTTTCCCGTATAATACGCTGCAGTTGTTCCTCGGCTGCCGCAAGTAACACACGCTGCGCAAAAAGATCGCCGCAGCTTGCCGATGTAACGGATAATGCCGGAAAAACGGCAATATCGGCGCCTTCTTCCGAAGCCTTTTTCAGCAACGCAATAATCGCATCGCTATTCTCCGCACACCGGCCGACCGCGCAAGAGGGAACAACTGCGGCAATCCGGTACAACCCCAAACTGTGAATGTTCATCTTGACAGCTCACCGCTTGATGAGCCGGCGTTCCCGTTAGTCATTGCAGACAGTTTATACGCCGCTTCTTTCGCATGATCGAATGACGGACAATTCTCAGCAAGTTTATAGTAAAGATCATTCGCCTGCGGCGCCAGCCCCTGCCTGTAGAGTAAATCGGCGAACAGTAAGAATACATCCCAGATTTTTTTTGCTTCCGTCCACTGCACAATAGTGCTGTTTGCCCCGACACGCAGCAATAAATCTGAAAAATCAGTATATTTATAGGTAAAATCCGTTTGTTTAAGGGTATCGCTCAAATAGGTTACTGCAATGCCGGTTCCCAAAATAGCTGTACGGAATGCACGGTCGTACTCGCCCGCACGCAGATAAATCTCGGTTAATCCGGTATATGCGCGAAGAGCAAGATCATTATGATGACGGTAGAGCGAAAAAAACTTCTCTATTGTTTTCTCATTTTTTATTGTATGGATCATTGAACGAAGCGTTGCACTCTCCATGTTTGTCGTACCGTATAGAGGATCTTCCGTTAATACCAGTAATAAATATTTTTCCTGTTCATCATATTTTTTCAATAACCCTGATATCCGCGATAGAGCATAAATAATTTCAAAACGCATATCGGGAATATACAAGAAGTCTTGCGCTTCCCATGCCATATGGTAATACCGGAAAGACTGATCATACTCTCCTTCAAGCTCGTATATTTTTCCGATAAGATAGTCGCATTCGGGATAAACATCGCTTTTTTTAAACCATGTCATCAGAGCATTCATGGATTTGTCAAAATAAGCAGGAGGATGAATGAGGAATATCCTATCTAAAATAGCACAGGCTTCATAATCCTGCCGCTTTTCCAAAACGCGGTATACTTCAGCAATCAAATCTCCCGCTGCGCGTACCTGATAGGATTTCAGCGCAGAAAACAAATAGTCATATTGAGCGTTTACTTGATTCTTCCGTAAATCGCGCGCACGGGCAACAAGAAGCAGCGCTTCGCCGAATTCCCCCCGTTCAAAAGCAAGCTGCCCCTGCTCCAATAATTGCCACGGATATTCGGAAACGAGGCTGCTCTGCCGCTGCTGAGCACACACGGTGCTCACTGCAAGACCTAAAAAAAATACGACCGCTAATTTTTTTCTCATAAACTGCTCAGTTCCTTTTCAAAGGCTGCATCCACCGCTGCAATTTTTTCGGCGGCGCTCAGCCCCTGTACATTGATGCGTTTGACTATAGTTCCCTGTTTAAAGAACAAAACATAATCTTCAGCACCGGTAATACCGATATCGGCAAACCGGCCTTCTCCCGGCCCGTTGACTGCACACCCCATTACCGCTACCGTGATATTTTTCCGCTCGGTAAAGAGCTTATGCTGCCAGCGCTTCACAAATCCATGCACGTCAAAACCGTTGCGTCCGCAGCGCGGGCACGAAACAAGCCGTATACCCCCCTGCCGTTTCCCGCATTCGGTTAAAATTTCCCGCGCGGCAATAAGCTCATTTTCCATGCTGTCGGATAGACTTACCCTAACCGTCGCCCCTATATTTTGCTGTAAGAGGCGGGTAAATGCAAGAGTGCTTTTCACAATTCCCGTTACCAGCGGCCCAGCCTCCGTTACCCCTAAGTGAAGCGGGGCATCGGAATGCGCAGCAAAAAGTTCATTCGCAAGGACGGTCTCTTGAACCGACGACGCTTTCAGCGATACCAGAAAATCAGTAAAATTCCGTTCATCAAAAAAGGCAATTTCTTGACAGGCTGCGTCAACTAAGGCTGCCGCGCGCGCCTGTTCCGCATTGCGCCCTTCCCGTATTTCTTGCTCCATGCGGTTACGCCGCCATACGGGAATAGAACCGCTATTCACCCCTATTCTGATAACAGTACCGGTTTCCCGCGCCTTGTCAAGCACTGCGGCAACGCGCTCTTTGCTGCCGATATTCCCCGGATTAATCCGTATTTTAGCGGCATAACCGTCCATACAGCGCAATGCGAGCCGGTAATCAAAATGAATATCGGCGACAAGAGGCATCGCCGTCATGCCGGTCAGCTTTACAAAGGCTTCCGCGCTTTCTTTATCAGGCACGGCAAACCGCAGAATATCGCAGCCGAGCTGCTCCAGCGACGCAATCTCCCGTACAATGCCGTCAAGTTTATCTTCATGCAGCGGCTGTTTCCACATCGTCTGCACTGCAACCGGTGCATCGCCTCCAAGCTCAAGGGAGCGCACCTGCCCTCTACCGCCTATCCGCAGCTTTCTTGCCGTATAAGCCGCTGTATACTGCGCCTGTTCCAAAGAGCGCCCCTATTTTTTATTTGCCGGCACCTGAGTTTGGTAAATACCGGTTGCTTTTAAAAACGGCACGCCGCCGCGCTGCTGTATTTTTCCCAATACCTCGATCGGCCGTTCGGGATCGATAGACCGTGAAAAATTACAAAACACCGGTACAACGCCCTCCAACTGAACACGGTCGGTATATCCGACCAGAAGATCAAACGTCATTGCATCTTCTCCGGTTCTGATATTCGTTGCAATTCCCGACCACACCGTCCAACAGTCAAGGTACAGCGTACTGTCGGTTTTAACTGCGCCGTAGGAGGGAATATCCCGAATGGTATCAAAGCCGGGAACCGCAAAATAGTCCATTAAAAGACGAGCTTTTTCTTTGATGGAACGGGCAGCGTTCGACGATAAAATACGGTTCACCTCAATTTGCGCAAGGTTATCCCGTGAATTCTGAAAATAGTACTGCGCATCCCGATAGGCATTCAATACTTCTTTTTCGGAAAGAACATAGTGATAGGTTCCGCCTGTATCGATAGGCCGCGCTTTTTCGTCCGCTAACAGTTTCAGCTTTGACAAATCGGCTCTATTTCCTTTAACGCTTCGAGGGATAATAAATAGAAAAACCAGCAGCGTAATGCAGAGCCCTGCAACTGTTCCGATCGATCCGAAAAGGAGCATCTTCTTTCTCCGATACTCCTTAACGCCCGGACGGGGATAATATTTTTTTATTTCGCCCGATTGAATTGCCGCTCCGATTGCCTCCGGCGTATTATGAGTGCGGATAAATTCAAGTCCGTTACGGGCAAGCTCGTGATGAGGATTATACTCGACAGCCTCAAGATAATACTCAATAGCCCTTGCCATGTCTCCGCGCCGTAAAAACAGCGCTGCCTGCGCACAAAGCAAATCAGGGTCAGTCATTTTAATCCGCCGCGCGCATGATAAGTAATC
Source organism: uncultured Treponema sp. (assembly GCA_905372265.1). Classification (GTDB taxonomy): domain Bacteria; phylum Spirochaetota; class Spirochaetia; order Treponematales; family Treponemataceae; genus Treponema. The sequence goes on from CAJPOL010000011.1 coordinate 5,011, forward strand.
ACGGGCGCCGCCCATATCTCCGGCATGGAGACACGCAAGTCCCAAATAAAAATAAAAGGGAAATGACTTATTAAACGAGGTATTGTACGCAGTATTTTGTAAACCGGTGCCTGCGACGGCTACATATTGAGTAACATGGGGCTCCAGCAGTTTTATGACTTGCCGGTAATGCCCTTTTGCAAATTGTACTTTTGCTTGCTCAAGAATTGATGCGGCCATTATTCTTCCTGTAGCGCCTTTATTGCATTGTCCACTTCTTTCTTCAATGCCTGAATTTCTTCGTCAGATACCGTATCGGGCGATTGTTCAAGCGCAGCAATCTTATCCAATAATTTCTGCACGAAAGCATAGTCCGGTTGTACCGAAACCGGCTCTGTCTCTTTTTGCGCTGCTTCCGGTTCTGAAGGCGCCTGTTCCGGTTCCGGCATCGGTTGTTCTGCATCCGCAGGCAAATTAGTTATACCTTCAGAGGATGTGTACCGGTAGTCATAAAATCCGATACAATTGGTTACAGCAAGGGTCGCCTGATTTTCGACTTTTTTCTCCGACCACACGTATAAAATCCCCGGATCGGATGATGAATATTTCCGGAACGACCGCCCCTGCTGATAAGACGGAAGCCATGTCTTTTTCATGAGCCGTTCCCAGTTTGCAATATATACGGAAGAAGGGGTTGTCATGTATTCATTTCTCAGAAAGAACATACAGGCATAGCCTTTGTCGGCGGAAAAAATTACACGGTCTTTCTCCAACGCAGGCTGCAGCAGCAGCTCACTGCCGATCTCACTGCGGAGGTCGGTATAAAGCGGAATGGTATTTTTCTCGCCGAGCGATACGTCAAAGACGGCTTTTACCGCAACATTTGCAACCTCACCCGAAATATTCTGAATTTCCGTTACAATTTTTAAAAAGGGACCGGTTGACCGGTTCTTTGAATCGGCAAAAGAGAAACGCTGGCGTACCAAAAAATCAAAGCTCGTTTGAAAGGTAACAATTATTTCATCATGTAATTGCTCAATCAGAATCTTTTTGCGGCTCTTATTATTCAAATGAAACATTTTCCCGTTGAATTGCACAGAATACACATTTACCGATGACTGAGCGCGATCGTCATACAATGGAGCATAAAAATTTTTATCGTTAACGGTTGCGTGATATAAACAAAAATTTCCGGTTTTAGGATAAATCACCAGCTTGAGCGGATCGCGTACCAACTCGACGGTATTATCCGTTGCAGCAAAAGCTGCTGCCGTAAGACAACAACAAATGCCGAATATCATAAGTCTTTTATTTTTTATCCGCATTTTTTGCTCCTTTTGTACGTTGTTCGTATATTTCTTCCAAAGTCCGCGCACGCTGCTGTAACGCTTCAAGTTCCTGTTTACGCCGTTCAAGCTCAAGCCGCACCAGTTCTTCTTGCTTTCGGCGCTCTTCCGCTTCCCGCTCCTGTTCTTCACGGGCAAACCGCTCCCGAGCTGCTTGTTCCTCGGCGGCTTGCTGTTGCGCAGCCTGCTCCGCTTCCCGCGCGGCAGCCTCTTCTTGCTCTTTTTGTTGCCGTTCAAGCGCCGCCTTATCCTGCTCTGCCTGAGACATATCCTGCAATAAAGATGACAATGCCTCTATTTTACCCTCAAGCGCGGTGATACGGTTTTGCATATCTTCATTTTTTTTGCGTTCGTATGCAAGCCCCTCTTCAAAACCGTCCAAACGGGTATCCTGAACATCAGTTTTTTCAGGTATTTTTTCGGCAGGCAGCGTTTTCTCCGTATTTCCGCGGCGCTCATCCTGCATCGCTGCAACAGACATCCCGTCTATCAGCATAATCTTGTAGCGGGCATCGGGAACCTTTCCCGATTCGGGGAAATCGCGTACGACACGCATAAATAACTCGCGCGCGTAGGCATAATGGCCGACTTCATATAAATTTTCCGCCATCCAATAGTAAGCGGCCGGAATATTGGGATGATAAGGATAGGCTCTGATAAACCGGTCAAGGATAAGAGAAGAATCTTCATAGCTGCCGCATAAATGAGCAATTCTTCCTTGCTGATACAGAATCTCGGACGTGTATGCATCATCAGGATAGGATTTCACAAACATGTCCGCATAATTCAACGCAGATCGGTATTGCTTTGCCGATGCTTGTGACAGCACCAGCCAATACAGCGCTTCTTTCCGGTCATCCGGCGCCGACACAAACGCCTTTTCAAACGACTGTATCGCCTCATTCCAAGCAGAACGGCTGTATGCATCCAATCCGCGCAATAAATCATCGCCGGCGCATAACGAGAAACAGAAATACGAAAAAAGAACACATATTAGTATCAATCTTTTCATTTTTTAATATCTCCGGAAAAAAAGGATGAACCTGAAACAACGACATCAGCTCCTGCATCGCAAACGGAGGCAAGCGTTTTCGCATTGACGCCTCCATCAACCGATATTACATAATGATAATTATTCCGTTCACGGTATGTACGAAGCGCAGTAATTTTTTCGAGACAACGCGGTATCATACTTTGACCGCCGAAGCCGGGATTCACCGACATCACCAGCACTAAATCGACAAAGGGAAGCACCTCTTCCAAACTCTGTACCGGCGTGGAGGGAACGATACTTATGCCCGGTTTCATTCCCGCAGCGCGTATTTCCGTAATAAGCCGATGCGCATGAACGGCAGCCTCAATATGAAACGTGTAATAATCGGCGCCTGCTTCGGCAAAGTCTTTTACAAAATCCTGCGGACGGGATACCATGAGGTGCACATCAAAAGGCAGTTTTGTTTTACCCCGTAATGAACGGACAACCGGAGCGCCGAACGTTAAATTCGGCACAAAATGCCCGTCCATTACATCAAGATGCACCCACTCCCCGCCGTTTTTTTCGATAAAGGCCAATTCTTCGGCAAGCCGAGAAAAGTCCGCGCTTAATAAAGACGGCGCCAATACAAACGAAGTCTCCATAATCTACAAAGGCAGCTGCGCATCCGGAACATTTCTCCGCGCGAACAGACTCCTCCAGAACCTCCTATCGTTTCTCAATACGGGTTTTCCCATTCAAAATATCGGTATTTTCCCAAAAAAACTAAATAACTGTTATCTTTAGAAAAACGGCTGCTGCACCATCACCATTTTTGAGGTACGGGCAATGGAAATTTTTTCGTACCTGCCGCTTTCCCGTACCCGTATCGACAGCACAGCGTCGCTGTCTCTCTTTTCTATAGAAACCGGCAGCCCTTCGACAATCCGCGTACCGGCTTGGTCATCAAAATGAACTTCCAAATGGTGCTGTCCGGTAATAGCAGTTTCCGCAAGATGTATTTTCCGTAAAAAATCAAGCCCGGAAACTTCACGTTTTTCGCTGTCTACCGATGCGCTGTGCAGCGCTTCTTCCGATAGAATCAGTTTTTTTGCAATCCGCTCCTTTAGTGTCCGTTTTTCCTCCGCCGAAATCGGAAGCGATTCTGCAATCTCCTCAAGCCGCTGCATACGGCTGCCGAATGCTTTTTCCCGCGCGCACAGCGCCTCTTGAAACTGCTCATAGGCACCCTCGTCCGCTTCAACAACCTGCCGGACATATTCAAGCGGCGCAAGCTGCACCGGAGCATACCGCTGTACATCAACAGGACGGTAAAAGGCGGCATCAAGACCGGCCGATTTTATCAGCGAACGTATCGTATCAATGTCGATATGTTTCAATAAATAAACACCTTCAGCAAGTTCCTTGCAGATAATTCCCTGCAACTGCGCGTTTTGCCGGAACAGCTCCCGTTTCTCCTCCGCTACCGATAAAACAAAACCGTGGTACAAGCCGATAGCGGAGCATTTTAAATACCAGTCGGAAATACTGACCTGAATATTTTGAGGCAAAGCACCCGCAGCGGCCTGCTGTAATAAGCCGATCAGCGTTTCATCCGTATCATTCTTTTCAAAACAGCGTGAGCAGGCTGCTTTTGTTATCTCAAACCTGCCCGCTGTTAAAACAGCAACCGGTTCCATGCAGCTCAAAACAGGGAAAATACGTTCAAACGATGTATACGGCAGTATCGTTACCTCAAATGAAGGTTCGGCTATCAACGGCTGTTCTATGGTATGCTGTAAAAAGACCGCGCTATTGACCTGCCGGTATTCTCCGGCAGGCAGTAAAAAGTGTAACGCTTCTGCCGCCTCAATAAGCTGACCGCCAGCCAAAAGCGAATCCTGAACCCGCACTGCTGCATAGCCCGCTGTAGGACAGTTTTTTTGTACAGCCATGCAATACAGGCGCCGCAGTGTTTCGACACTGTAGAGGCCGCGCGGATCAAGCGACGATAAAAAGTCCGCTAAAACCTTTGCCCGCAGCTGCAACACCTCACGGCGGCCTCCCCCGCACGAAGCGGCGCCGAGATACATCTTCCGCTCAAAGGGGCGTTTTTTTAAAAACTCTTTCCACCGCTCCTCCTGCGGTATCAAATTTACATCGTTTTTAACTAAAAGTCCGAGCGCCTGCAAAGCAGAGCATAGCAGTGATACGCGGAACATTTCCGCCGCAAAATCGGGAAATATCCGCTGCAATTTTTTTTCCGCATTGAGCCTTAAAAGCCCGTCCGTTTTCAGTACCGCAGTTTCTCTTAAAAAGAACGTATACAAGCCGGCCAGTATCAGGTCATCGGCAACAGTCATCTTGCTTTCGGCTTCTCCAACTGTTTCGGGAAGAAACAGAAACCGGCTATCCAGCAAGGCCTCAAGCGCCGGAGAAAGCACCGGATTAAGCAGATAGTGAGGATTTTCCGCACCGGTGCAATCACCATACCCTCCGCACGAATAAATAAGAAGCCGCTCTTCCATATTCTTAAGCCGCTTCTGCAAAGCCGGTTCCGAAGAAAAAAAACGGATCAGCATTTCCTTCGTTGCAGGATGCATGATTTTAACGGCCGTCAAAATAAAAATATCCAACCGGTCAAGACTTTGTACAATTATATCTTGCGTACTGCTCTTTGATAAAAAGCCCTGCAGCTGTTCGGCCAACCGCTGCTTATTAAACGGCGTTTTTATTTCCCCAAGATATAAACGCATGATATTAAAGAATATCTTATCCGGCAAACACAAAAGCGCATCGTACCACGTGCCGTACGCGTTTTTATTCATCGGCAAACTATCGGGCGCACACGGCGGCTCGCAGTTCCGCTACCCGCTCTCCGCCGCAGAGCAGTTCAACCAGTTTAAAAGCGAATTCCTCAGCGGCTCCTGCAGAACACGCAGTGATAATAGAGCCGTCCTGCACTACCCGCGCATCCTTTACAGGCTGCGTAGGCAAATCGGTTCCCATACCCGGATAACAGGTAAAACGCTTACCGTTCAAAAGCCCCCATGCTCCGAACGTAAGCGCAGGGGCCGCACAAAGCGCTGCAATAAAGCCGCCGTTTTGCAGCGTTAGTTCAACAAATTGCTTTACATACCGGTTGCCGCCGAGCGTCCGGCTATTACCTATTCCTCCCGGCAATATAACAAGCGCCGTTTCAGCGGCCTTTTGCGCAAGAGCTTGAGTGATCATCTCATCCGGCAACCGTTTGCCGGACGCGGTTTCCTGCAGCATGTTCTCCAGTGTGCAATCGCACAGCAGCGTCACGGAACGCGCCGATCGGACGGTTCTATCCCCTACCCCCACGACAACTATTTCAACACCGCACCGCCTGAGGTAATCAACCGGAGTAATGGCTTCCACCTCTTCAAACTCATCGGCGATAAACATATATGCTTTTTTCACATCCAATTCCTTTTCCCTGTCGAAGGCTTTCTTACCGCTTTTTCCGTGCCGCTGCGGCTTGACATTCTATGCACATAAGCGCATAGGGAATAGCCCGCAACCGGTCTTCGGGAATTTTTTTACTGCATTTGATGCATTTACCGTATTTCCCTTGTTCAATACGGGCTAAAGCGGATTCAATAAGCTGCATTCGCTTTATATCCTTTTCGCTCATCGACTCCAGCATTTTCCGGTCGGTATCATCCGAGGCAATATCGCCGAAATCTTTCGGATCAACGGATTCAATAATTTGACGAAAATCTTCACTATTAGCGGCCAGTGTTTTTATAATTTCAGTACGGCAGTTGTATAGCTGCTTTTTCATCTCCTGATAGAAATCTCTTTCCATAACTTTCAATAGCTCCTTTACGCAGTTGACAAATTCATAGATAGATTCTAAATTATACGCATAAATTAAGAAAAAAGCAAATAGGAGAACCTCTAAAAACCGAAGTTTTTAAAGGTTTCCAAATGTTTTATTCTTCGGAGGAATTGTGGCAAAAGAAGAAGCAATTGAAGTCGAAGGCATTGTAAAAGAATCCCTTCCGAATACGATGTTTCGTGTTGAATTAAAAAACGGGCATGTAATTTTAGCCCATCTGTCAGGCAAAATGCGGAAGCATTATATCCGTATTGTTCCCGGCGATAGCGTAAAAGTTGCGCTTTCTCCCTATGATTTAAATCGGGGAAGAATCATATTCCGTGAACGCTGATAAAAGAGCAGCCTCATTTCAAAGTAAGTCTTGAGCGTTCCTAATACTATGGGCGCCTAAAGAACGATTTCAAGGCGGCGCCCAGATTTCTGACAGCTCTCACCAGCAACGAAACGCTGAAAATACCGGCAAAAAGACCGAAAAAAGGAACAAAAATAAAACGGAAGCTCAAGAGTCCAAGCCACAAGCAGACGATTCCGCTCGCAAGCGGCTGAAACCAGCCGCTTTGCGGTGAGCTGTCCTGATCGGTATCGGAAGAAGCATAAAAACCCCAATGATATTCTTTCCCTGCCCTATTTCTGCTAAACGATTCGCTAAAAGGCCCATACGCAAAGGGGTCGTACTCCTCATGCCGGAAACCGTGCTGCCGGTGCGATCCGGCAGCGGCACGCTCATACTGCGAAAAAGCCCTTGAATTATCATATGCAGCACGTTTTTGCGGGTCGGAAAGCACGGAATACGCTTCATTTACTTGCTTAAACATTTCCTCGGCAGCCGTATCGCCCTGATTTTTATCGGGATGATATTGTAATGCTTTTGCACGGTATGCTTTCTTTATGTCTTCTTCGGAGGCAGAAGCTCCGACGCCCAATACTGTGTAATAATCCATGCCGTTTTATCCTATAGTTGTTCCTTTAAAGGGGCGATCATATAATATATCATCAAGGTTATCAAGATCGGTACCGCCGGCACAAATAACCTGTATTCCCGCCTTTCGGGCACGCGAACTGGCAACAGGATCAAACGGAACATTCTTACCCGGCACCCATTCGGTACCAACCATCCGAATAAACGCATCCCATGAAATATTGTCGATCGGTTTTGCATCGGGATTTTTTTTCGGATCATCGGTATAGACCTTTTCAATATTGGATAGATTCACGACCTGCTTTGCGGAAAACCGTTCAGCCAGCAGCACGGCGTCATTATCGGTAGAAAAACCCGGTTTCCATCCGGCCGCTATCAGCACTTGCCCCGAAAAAAGCTCCACCGCCGTCGGATCATAGACGACAGGATTCGGGCACACATCGGAAAAAACCGCTTTTAAAAGCTGCGCATTCAAGCGTGTTGCCATGATACCGATCCAATCGGCTTCTTCATGCAAGCATCCGTCAGCGGGAACACTGTTTGCATATGCTTTTTGATACACCCGTGCAGGCCCGCCGCCGCCTACTACCATGATCAGCTTGCGGCTGCCGTCCCCGCTCAGCCATTTCCGTATACGGGCAGAAAACTCCCGCAGAAATGCTTCATTCGGCTCATGCGGAGCCACAATCGAACCTCCGACAGATAATACACGTACCATAAAGTCCCTCCTTGAACTTTTAAGGATCCTCTAAAATCTAACCGAGTTTTTAGAGGGGCACTTTAATACACCCCTATGACCTTCGGTAAACGCCATAAAGAACTATACCGCTCAATAGAAACGGTCGCTTCCTCCCAGATGGACGAAAAAGCATAACTGCGTATCCGTTCAGCGGTTCTTCCGCCGGGAAGCATCGGCGCTTGATTTTGAAAACCGCGCGAAAAAGCGATATGATATGCATCCAGATTGCCGAAATACCAACGCGCTTTATCCGGTACGCCGGTATCAAAGGGAACGCCTGAAGCCAACGCAAGATCAACAGGAACCCAGCCGAAGCCGTTCAGATAAAATTCCGCCCACCAGTGCAGCACAGTCTGTTTTTCCGCATCAACCAATAAGCCTGCGGTAGGGATTGCCGGAACCCCAGCCGCACGCGCCATTGTACAAAAAAGCAACGCCGCATCATACGCATCGCCGTTTTTATCATTAAAAGCTGTCAAGATTGATTTACCGACATCCTGTTCAGCTGTTTTCCGCAGTGTCATCTCTGAAAGCAAATACGTATAAATACGCTGCGCTCTGCGATACGGATTTATTTCATCTTTAACAATCGCTGCACATGCTTTTTTAATAACGGCATCATCGGCAGGGAGCAATGCATCGGGTTCTGTATACACGGCATATAGAGAAGGATTATTCGGCGTTCCGTTCCTAAAAGCATTGACGGTAAGCTCCGTTTTTATTTCACTGCGGTCAACTCGATATTCTTGCCGGATATGCAGTTTCCTTCCTTCGGCAATGTCATGGAAGCGGTACAGGCTCGCATTCTGATAGGATACGATAAACGGATCAGGCGATGCGGATTCAAGCGTAACGGAACGCTGTGAAGCCGTTTTTTGAGGCACCGGAATCCTTAAAAAAAACGTGTTGGGCTGTTGCGCCTGAAAATCGGAAATCTCCACTTCCGAAACAAGCCGATACATCCGCTTATCGGAGTATATCTTAGAACCGTACTTATTTTTAAGCCGGAACGGAACAGGATTACTGATACCGGCATCGGTTATCACTACAATGGAGCCCGACTCAGCAGCATCCGGCACCCGTATCCGCAATTCACGATCGCTCCAATAATCATAATCGAAATCGTATTCATTACACTCGACTCCGGACACTTCCGCCTGCCCGTCGGAACTGTACACCGGCACCGTATCATCAGTACCGGTAAACACAACAGCCGATGCGTTCCTGTTCTGCCCGAAATTCTTTCCGCGAATAGAAATCAGATCACCGACATTGCCGAAATCCGTTTCAAGAGACTCAATGTACGGCCGATTCTCAAACGTTGATGTTTTTGATATAACCGGCAGTATATCGCTGTTTACCAGCAGCACGGCATTACTGCGTTTGCTTCTGGTTACAACCGATACTAAATCTTCTTTGAGATAGTCGGGGGCGTCGAAAACAATCTTTGTTTCCGTCCATTCGATACACTGTTCGGATTTTATTGTATGCCCCCCGATAAACACCCATGCATTAGCCGGACGGTTGCCGAAGTGTAATCCATTGAGAGCAACCCGCTCACCCGGGCGGACGATTTGCGGATACACTCCGGTGATAAAAGCGGAATGTATCGTTGAAAAGGCAAAAAAAATAACGGAACCGAGAATAAGACCGTTAATAAGAAAAAAAAGGATAAAACGTACGGAAGGATACTTTCGAATAAAATAAAAAAGAGGTATCCTCATTGGCGGCTATTCACCGAAACGGCTTTATCCTCATAATCAGTGCCTGAATAGTCAACCAAAACCGGCGCTAAAGAAAGAGAAATCTTGAAGTCGGGACCTAACTCGGCCGGAGCAAACACGGTATCGTCTTCCGAATACAGGCTGGTAAATCCGCTAACAGTAAAAATTTTAGTGTTTGTTGCGCATGTCTTATTCGGTACGATATACCCATATTGCACCGATGTTCCAATAACGCCGGAATGGGGTTCATTAAAGGGGTAATGCGATTTTTCAAATGATATAGGCAGAACAGGGATAAAGGAATTACTTGCAGATACCATCGCTTTTTCCATCCTCAAAAATAAAACAACGGGCATCAATACAAAAAGCAGAACAGCCGCAACAGCAACGGGTACCGGCACCCTGACAGAAGCATAGAACCAGCTTTTAGTATGCCCGAACAATGTGTTTTTTTGCACTTCGCGTTTACCGGCAAGCATTGCCTCTTTTTTGGCAAGCAGCTTTGTAAAAGACTGCGAATAATCGATAGGACATCCGCACACAGCCTCCCGCTGCATACAGCGCCCTACCAGCGTATAACGATCGTATATCTTCCGGCACATGCAGCATTCTTGTAAATGCCGCTCCAATTGTTCTTTCCATGGAGAATCAATTTCATCATCGGCATAAGCGCACCATAATTCCTTATTAGGGCATGTAGACATTTTCTTCTCCTATCACTTTTGCCAAATGTTCCCGAGCACGAAAAATACGCACCTTTACATTTCCTTCGCTGATTCCGAGTATACGGCCGATCTCTTTATAGTTTAATCCCGTATACTCACGAAGCTGCAATGCGATCCGAAGCTTTTCCGGAATCTGTTCCAGTGCATGCCGTACATCATGGATAACTTCATTTTTCAGCAGTACATCCTCGCCTGAATCCGCATTACGGTAGTCTTCTTTAAGTGCACGCGTATACACTTTCCGTTCCAGCCGTCTCCGTTTTGCGTAATTCAACGCAGCATTTTTTACCACACGAATAAGCCAATACTTTGCATCGTTCAGCGATGGAAATTTCATTTCCTTTTCTGCCATCTTGATCAATGCATCATGACAAAGATCCTCCGCAGCATCTTCTTCCCGTACAACGTTATAAGCGACTTTATACAAAGCAGGCACCGCAGCATCGTAAATGGTTTTAAAATCTTTATCGGAGAGCGCATTCAGCGACTCTGTATCTGTAAACAAATTCATCTCCCTAAAGTTACACTTTCCGCCAGAGAGTCCCGTTAACGGTATCTTCCAAAACAATACCTTGCTTCTTTAAAAGCTCCCGAATCTCATCAGCCCGCTTAAAGTCCTTTTGTTTTTTAGCCTCCGTCCGTTCGGCAACCAGCCGTTCTATTTCGCCGGTATTTTCAACTGCTCCGCTGTTATTACGTCCGTTTACAGCATCCGCTTCGGCAATAAGATTAAGACCGAGTACCGAATCGAAGACCGTTATCAACACAATGGCGTCCCGAATATCCAATTCCTTATCTTTCAACAGCTGCTGCAGTACGGAAAGCGCACGAGGCGTGGAAATATCTTCCTCAAGCGCTTGAATAAAGTCAGTTAAATATCCGCGCGCTTTTTCTCCGGTTAAAAGCGATGCTGCCTGCTCAGCCGTTATGCGTTCTCCAACTGTTCTAAACTCAGCCGCTTTATCCGCAGCCAAGAGGTTAGCAATCCGCCGCTCAAGGTTTCTCCGTCCGTTCCGCGCCGTTTCCATCGCTTCCCACGAGAATGTCAACTGACTACGGTAATGACCGCCGAGCAGTAAAAAGCGGTAATCAAGCGGGGCAAATCCTGCCTCAATAACTTTTTCCAATGTGATAAAGTTACCGGAAGACTTAGACATCTTCCCCTCTCCCATCACAAGAAATTCATTATGCATCCAGTACTTAACCCATTGCTTCCCCGTTGCTCCCTGTGATTGAGCTATTTCATTCGTATGATGAATACGGATATGATCAATACCGCCGGTGTGGATATCGAATTGCTCTCCCAAATACTTCATGCTCATTGCGGAACACTCAATATGCCACCCCGGGTACCCCCTACCCCACGGCGAATCCCAGACTAAAGCCTGATTCTCAAATTTACTCTTTGTGAACCAAAGTACAAAGTCAAGAGGATTGCGTTTATTCTCATCCACTTCGATGCGGGCGCCCGCTTTTAATTCCTCAAGGTTCAAACAAGCAAGATCTCCGTACTGAGGAAAGGTAGTAATATCGTAATAGAGATTTCCGCCGGATGAATAGGTATGTCCGTTTGCTTCTATCCGTTTAATCAGCTCAATCATCTCAGGCACATGATCGGTGGCCTTGCATACCACATCGGGACGGAGAATGTTGAGCCGCTCGGTATCTTTAAAAAATGCCTTAGTATAAAAGTCAGCGATTTCCAAAACGCTCTGCCCGCGCTCTTTCGCCGTTTTAACCATTTTATCTTCGCCTTCATCGGAGTCGCCTGAAAGGTGGCCGATGTCGGTGATATTCATCACATGTGTAACGGGATACCCCAAAAACCGCAGCAAGCGGGCTAAGGTGTCCTGAAATACATACGCGCGCAAATTACCGATATGCGCATAGTTATAGACGGTCGGCCCGCACCCGTAAAATCCTACTTTATCGTTATTAAACGGAACAAAATCTTCAATTTGACGTCCGAGAGTGTTATATACACGTAATCCCATACAAACTCCTCAGTAAACGGTACTCATGGAAAGGTATCTATTCCAAACCGTACCGATAGTATATAGTGTTTTTGTATGTTTAATCTAGGCAATACACGGGAAAAAAGCAACTTTACCGTTCAACCGTTAGAAAAAATACAGCGAAATGTGAAATTAAAAGATTTTACAAGTTTTAAAATCGGCGGAACTGCCGATATATATATTACGCCCGATTCAATTGAAGAATTAAAGGAGGCGCTCCTGTTTATTACACAGGAACGGATTCCGGCAATTTTACTGGGCGGCGGTACCAATCTGCTCATTCCCGATTCGGGAATACGCGGAGCGGTTATCCATACCTGCAACTTAAAAGAGCTGCGCCTTTCCGGCGCAGGCCAAGACAGACTGGTGGAAGCGGCTGCCGGTGTTTCAATGCAGGAGCTGACGGAATTTTGCGCCGCACAGGGGCTCTCGGGCATGGAAGATTTTGCGGGATTGCCCGGTACGGTGGGCGGCGCCGTGTTTATGAATGCCCGCTGCTATGAAAAATCGATTTCCGATGCAATCGTATCGGTATCGGAGCTGTGCGCTTCGGAAGACGGCTGTACACTGAAAGAACACGGCTATCATCCTGATGAATGGGCATATAAGCGCTCGCCTTTTCAGCCGCCGGATAAAAACCATGCGGCCATCACCGGCGATAGGCGGATTATCGTATCCGCCGTGTTTAAAACAGCGCCGGGCAATGCGGATGCAATCCGTGCCGTGATGGAGGAACGGATTGCAGACAGGAGAGAAAAAGGGCACTTTAAACTGCCCTCTGCCGGAAGCGTTTTTAAAAACAATCGGGCATTCGGAAAGCCGTCGGGAATGCTGATTGATGAAGCCGGCTTACGCGGATTAAGGATAGGAGGAGCGCAAGTCGCTCCATGGCATGGAAATTTTATCGTGAATACCGGACAGGCAACAGCCGCAGAGGTAACGGACTTGATTATAACGGTCAAGCGCCGTGTAAAAGAGCAAACAGGGTTTGAGCTTGAGCCGGAGATTGTATTTGCGGAGCCGCCGGAAGCGCTCCGCAATAGAGCCGTGCAAACGGTTTAAATTACGCGAGGGGCTATACAGACCCCCCGCCGGCTGCTATTATAGGTGTTAAAAAAGAGGGTAATATAGTGCTTCAATTGTCTTTTGTAAATTTCAAACGCGGATCATACATTCTTATTGAAGGAAAGGACGATACCGACCGCTTTTATATTATACAAAGCGGCCAGGTACAGATCGGAAAAGAACAAGAAGTTGTAGCGGAAGAAGAAGGAAACCTACTCGGGCCGGGAGACTTTTTAGGGGTGGTCGCTTGTATGGCGCGCCATAGCCAAATTGAAACGGCGATTGCCGTTACCGATATTGTACTCATTGCCGTACACTATTCGCAGTTCTCGGAATTAATCGAAAAAAATACTCCTATTGCAATGAAAATCATCTATTCATTCAGTAAAAAAATGCGCTATTTGGACGAAGCGCTGACAAGGATTACGCTTAAACGGAATATTGACACCGATGCTTCTCATCTTTTCAGCATCGGCGAGTATTATTTGCGGATGTCGAAATTTGAACTTGCGCTGTATGCATATTATCATTATTTGAAAGAAAAACCGAACGGAGACTTTGCAGAGACCGCCCGAAAGCGTTTTATGGCTATTAAAGCAACCGGCGTTAAAGCTCCGATTGATATGCTTGAACCGGATACCACCCAAATGGTACGGACATATAACAGAGAGTCTATGATATTTTGCGAGTGTCAATCAGGCAGCGAGTTATACATTATCCAAGGAGGCCATGTCAAAATTTCAAAAATAGTTGACAATAATGAAGTGTTATTGGCTGTCTTAAAAGAAGGTGATATGTTCGGCGAAATGGCCTTGTTGGAAAATAAGCCCCGTTCGGCAACCGCCATCACTACACCGGGGCAGTGCCAGCTTTTAGCCGTCAACCGGCAAAACTTTAATCAAATGGTTGCAACGCAGCCTCAGCTGATTGCGCGGCTCACCACTACCCTCGCCGACCGGATTTGGGTAATGTACAAACAGCTTGCCAACACCCGTATTTCCGTACCGATCGAAAAAATGTATGATATGCTGACCATTCAACTTGAAAAGCTGCGGATAGCGCCTGAAGCGGGCAAGCAGCACACGTTCTCTTTCGGCCCTGCAGAGCTCGCAAAAATGTGCAGTATTTCGAAAGAAGCGGCACCGAGGGTTATCAGTGAATTTTTAACAGCGCCGATTATACGGAGCGCCGAAAATAAAATTATTATTACCGATACATTGGAATTGTCCAAACAAACCGCTTACTTTAAAAAAATGCGGGACATTGAATTGGCCCGCCAAACCGCCCGTGCCAATGAGAGCGGATACTGGGCAAAACCCCCACGGAGATAGACAATGAAAGCTGTAATTTTTATCGCAGCGCTGTTAGCCGCTGCACTTCCGCTCACCGGTGAAACCGCAGATACTACGCCGGTACAAAAAACAGCGGCAGCAAAAGAAAGCCTTTCGACCGAATACCGCGGCATCAAGCTCGGTATGGGAATTGATGCAGTGAAAGAAGCGCTTAAACAAGACGAACTATTCGGCTACCGCGGAGAACGGGATGTGTCGCTGCTCGCTGTAAAAAACAGAAGTCTCATCGAATCGGCGGGCTCGTTTTTTATCAGCAGATCATGGTTTCAGTTTTATGAAGAATCGCTTTACACGATGATTTTCAAACTCAATACCGATACGGTTGATTATTATTCTATCTATTCAAAATTTTGTGAAAAATACGGAGAGCCTTCTTCGATCAACCCGAAACGCGCCGTTTGGGAGGACGAAAAGACCCGCATCGTTATTGAGCGTCCGTTAATAGTCAAGTACATTGATTTGAAAGTGTTCAATGAACTTGTTACCCAAAGCGCCGACACAAAAACGACCTCCGACACAAACAAAAAAGCCTTTATCGACGGTTTTTAATCGGACAGCTAGGGGTACCTGCGGCGGATACTTTGATATATCCGGCAGCCCATCGACTATGAAACAACAGTTCTTCTCTTATTCGTGCGGAGGGTTTAATACCCCGACGCTCTGCGTCGTAACAAAGGGTATTAAAGCCGACTGCAACCACCTTATGAGAACAACATACCCCGACGCTCGCGTCGGGGTTGTTGATTTTCCTTTCGCAGCTGGAAATCCGAAATTGACGGATTATTTTCTTGACAACTGAGATAAAATGCCCGTAAAATATATAAAAGGGCGCTTTACAAAAGAATCAGGTTAGATTTTTAAAAGATGCTCGATGATTGCAAAAATCAGTATGAGGAGCTTCACGATGGAAAGAGGAACCGAGAAAATCAGAACAATTGCGATAGCAGGACACGGTCAATCGGGGAAAACAACGCTTATCGAAAACCTTGCAGCGATAACCGGCGCTATCCCGCGGGCAGAAACGGTTGCAAGCGGAAAAACCCTCAGCGATTATACCCCTGAGGAGATTGAGCGGAAAATTTCAATCTATTCAGCGCTTGCATCGATGCATTGGAACGATACCCTTATTAATTTTTGGGATACGCCGGGCGCATCGGATTTTATCGGTGAAGTTATTGCCGCTTTCCGTTCTGCGGAGGCCGGTTTAATGGTACTCGACGGACGGGCGGGCGTACAGATCGAAACAATTAAATATTGGCGCGACCTTGACCGCCGCAATAAGCCCCGTCTGGTGTTTGTTAATAAAATGGATGAAGACCGGGCGGATTTTGAGCGCGCCGTACAGGATATAAAAACGCAATTCAATGCCGATGTTTTTCCGGTTACGTTCCCGATAGGCAAAGGTGCTGAACTGACCGGCATTGTTGATGTACTGCACGGCGTTGCCTATCAATTTAACGAAAACGGCACGGAAAAAGAGATACCGATTCCGGAAGCCGCACGGCCGCGTTATGATGAGATGCGCGAGGTGCTTGCGGGAGCTGCGGCTGAAGGCGATGAGGACTTATTGGTAAAATTCATCGATGAGGGAGAGTTAAGCGATTCGGAAATTGCACAGGGACTTACGCTTGCTATGAAAAACAACCGGATTGTTCCGATTTTTGCAGGAGCGGCGCAGATACCGGCAGGCCTTACCGCCTTACTCCGTTTTATTGCTGAGATTATGCCCTCGCCTGAGGGATGCTTGGAGCGTTCAATAACGGAAAAAGATGAGCGGTCTGTCAAAATTGACTCTGCACAGGCTTTTTCAGGCTTTATCGTCAAAACCTCAAACGATCAATTTTCAGGAAGACTTTCTTATATTAAGGTGATAACCGGCGTTCTTAACGCTGATGCGGAAGTCCACAATATTAACGAGCAAAAAAGAGAGCGAATCGGCAAGCTATATCGTGCCGTCGGAAAAAAACTGACCGAAGTCAAAACGCTTTCGGCGGGAGATATCGGCGTAGCGGTAAAACTCGGCGCTGCCAAAACGAATGATACGCTTGCAGCCGAGCAAACATGCGCTCCGTTTATCCGGCTGCGCACGCCCGAACCGATTTATTCGCTGGCTGTTGCAGCGGCGGATAAGAAAAACGATGATAAACTGGGTGAGCTGCTTTTACGCGCATGCGAAGAAGATATGACCCTTTCTTTTACCTATAATGCTGAAACAAAACAGAATGTATTTTCCGGAATGGGAGACCTGCACACGGCGATTGTACTTGACCGCATAAAGAAACAGACAAAAATTGAGATTCAAACCTCCATTCCCCGCATCGCCTACCGCGAAACCATCCGGCAAAAAGCTCAAGCTGAGTACACGCATAAAAAACAATCGGGCGGGCATGGACAATTCGGACGTGTCGTATTGGCAATCGAACCGCTTGCCCGCGGTGAAAATTACAGCTTTACCAATGCCGTTTTCGGCGGCGCTATCTCAAAAGGATATATACCCGGTATCGAAAAAGGCGTTAAAGAAGCGATGGAAAGCGGCGTTATGGCGGGCTATCCCGTTGTTGATGTCGGTTCAACGGTTCTTGACGGGAAAGAACATCCCGTCGATTCTTCGGAAATGGCTTTTAAAATTGCAGCGCGGAATGCGTTTAAGAATGCGATGCGTAATGCCGGCCCTATTTTGCTTGAACCTGTAATGAGTGTAACGGTATTTGTAGAGACCGCCTATTTAGGCGATATTATGAGCGATCTTTCCTCTCGGCGGGGGCGCATTCTCGGCCAGTCACAGCTTGCAAACGGTATTGAAGAAATCCGCGCTCAAGTGCCGCACAAGGAATTGCTCCGCTATGCCATTGATTTACGCTCCATGACCAGCGGAACCGGTTCTTTTGAGCTCGCATTCGACCATTATGATCCTATTTCCGGTAAAATTGCTGAAGAGGTGATTACCGCCGCTAAAGCCTTTATGGAAGAGCAGGAAGACCAGTAGCATGTACCATCTTTGAGAGAGGCGTCAGCCGCAGAAGTGCGGCTCATTCCGCCTTTTTCAAGTCTTTTAACGAAAGACCGTAGGATTCTTCATTCCGGTTAGAATTATACGGTTCTACATGCAGTACCACATCATACACATTGCCGATTCTTTCTTTTATTTCAAGGGTGATCTTTTCTGCAATGATGTGCGCTTCATTGACGGACATCACACCGTCAACTTCTATATCCAAATTAATATCCCATAGATTTGCCATCTTCCGTATACGCGCCCGATGCGGATTCCGCGCCTCAGGTACGGTAGCAACAGCCTTGAAGAGCTCTTCATAGAGCTTTTCATTCGTATTGCCGTCCATCAGTTCCACATTCAGCTCAATAAATAAGGTAACAGCCGACTTCATAATCCAAAATGAGACAAGCAAAGCTATTACCGGATCAAGATACGGAGCGTGCAATAATATCGACAAAATACAGCCGATTAACACGGAGGAAGAGATAATAATATCGTTTACCATATTCCGTGCATTCGCTAAGATCATCAAACTGTTCGCTTTTTTTCCAAGCAGATATTGGTTAAGCGCCAATAGCAGCTTACCGATTATGGACGCTGATGTAGCTAACAAGGCAATGCGTTGAGGCATGGGAAGTACCGCTCCGCCATATACTTGAATAAGCCGGTTCATTGCTGCAATACAGAGCTGTATCCCTGCAAGCATAATAATAAACGCCAGTACCAGCGAGGCAACCGTCTCGGCGCGCTGCCGTCCCCACGGATAATGAGTGTCCGATGGTTTATTGATAACAAAACTGACTATGACTGCCATTATTGCAATACCGACATCGGTTGCCGTATCAAGTCCATCGCCTAAGACGGCAAGGCTTCCCGTTATAAAACCTGCTGTCAGTTTTACAGCGCACAACAGTACATTTCCGGCAAGGGCGATAAATGAAGCAGACCGGACAATCCGAGTCCGGTCTACCGTGTGCGGTTGATTCCGGTCAATCATGGAACCTCGCATAGAAACAAAACGTCATTTTTTAGCTGTAAAATTGTTTCATGGTATCGGCAATAAACTGAACATGTTCTTTTGTTATCCAGTAATGGGTTACCAACCGGAAATAGCCTTCTTTATCACAAGGGTTGATTAAAATATTCTTTCCGCGCATAAATTCCACAAACGCTTCCGCATCCAAATTTACATCTTTTTTATGTTTGAAAAATACAAAGTTAATATCTCTGCGGTCATGCGCAACTTCAATCTCCTCAATTCCGTCCAACAATTTTTCCAGTAGAGCTGCATTTTGGTGATCATCATTAAGCCGGTGACGCATTTCTTTTAAAGCTATAAGCCCCGCAGCTGCAAGAACTCCTGCCTGCCGCAAACCGCCGCCCATGATTTTACGGTTTTTACGCGCTTGCTCAATAAATTTACGGCTGCCGGCAAGGATAGAGCCGACCGGTGCGCACAAACCTTTTGAGAGGCAGAACATAACCGAATCGGTGTGCTGAGTAATTTCTTTTGCTTCGATTCGAAGCGCAACGGCTGCATTGAATAAGCGCGCTCCGTCCAGATGAATGGGAAGATGATAGCGGTTTGCACATCGCCGTACTTCTTCCATATCCCGTACCGAGAATACTTTTCCGTTTGAATGAGCGTTTTCCAAACAGATAAGGCTTGTTTTCGGCTCATGGATGTCATCGCCGATCCGTACTCGCTGTTCTATCGACTCGGCGCTGAGCAGAGAACTCCCCGTATCGACCGTTCTCAGCTGCACCCCTGCAATAATACTTGCCGCACCGCTTTCAAGCCGTACGATATGGCTGGAGTCATCAATGATAACCTCAGTTCCCCGCTGACAGTGAGTAAAAAGCGCCAACTGATTTCCGAATACTCCCGAAGGAACAAAAAGCGCCGCTTCCTTTGCGGCAATACTTGCAGCATATTGTTCCAACTCAATCATAGCCGGATCATCTCCGTATACATCATCACCGACATGGGCATGCGCCATCGCTTCTCGCATTGCCTCAGTAGGCCAGGTAACGGTATCGCTGCGTAGATCAATATAGTTCATAGCAGTAAGTGTACCGCATAATCGGATATCGTGCAACTGCAAAGCACCGGCGTACAAACCTCCGCACGAGTAATTTACTTTCTTGCTGCGTATACTACAGCGTAATCCTCTGTGCGGCTTTTAGTAAAACAATAATCCGAATAAGCTGCAACCGATTGGAAACCCGCCTGTTCAAATAAGGTTAAAAGTGTTTGCCGCTGCAGCGGATGTAATACCGTAAAGCCCGAATATACGGTACGATACCGCTTATCGGTAAATGTAACGGTAAACCGAATATTTCCATCCGGTAAAAAATCATAGTGCCGTTTAAAAACAAAAGCCTCTGTTTCTTTGTCTTTAAAGTTCATTTTTCTTTCCGAAAAGATGCGGTCATAATTAAGAACTTCAACAATGAAAATACCGGTATCATGGAGCGCCTTATATACGGAATGGAAAAAATGGCGGAGTGCCGCTTCATCATGCAAATGCGGGAGCGTATTGCCGAAACATAATACACCGTTAAATGTTCCGAACTTCATAATATCGGCAATGTCCGCTTGATGGAACCTAAGCGCTCCCAATGTGCGGGTATCGATAGTATTCCGTTCAGCATACTCAATCATCCTTGCATTTAAATCGAGTCCGCATACAGTATAGCCCCGCTGACACAAGCCGGCCGCAAGATCGCCGGTTGCACAGCCTGCATCGCACAACCGTCCCGGCAAAGGGCAAAGGTCTTGTATAAAATCAAGTTTTTCCGTTTCAAGCGGAAAAAGTTCACTGTAATATTCGGCAATCAAATCGTATACATTCATGATTTTTACTTTATGGACTTAGTATACGGATAAATGCGGGCGCCATCAAGACACGCTCTTCCCGTACTTACAGTTGAGCCCCTGCACAGAGTAACCGCTCTATTGTCATCTTTACCATGCTGTGATATGCTCAGTCGTTATGAAAAAGATATGCCGAACAGCTTGTTTGCCGGTTGTATGTTTTCTGCTCTACTGTTCCGCTTTCGCCGATCCGCTGTCGGACGGCGTTTCCGAACGGGAACGGCTTATGCAAGGGTACCGCGAAGAAATAGCGGCGGCTTCCGCTCATGAGATTTCCGCAGATGGAATTGGAGAGTGGTATGATATTGTGGAGACCTCCCTTTTTATGCTGTTGCGGCGTACCGAAGTATTTCGCGGTACAATGCGGCTGATTATTACCGATCGGCAGACCGCCCGTTGTATGCTCTATCCTGACGGAACCTTTCTTATCAGTTCGGGATTACTTGATTATATCGATTCCACCTTGTTTCTCGACACCTCAGTATCAGCCCGCAGGATACGCAACTTTAATACCGAACGTGAACATTTTTTTGCACCGGTGGCGGCTGTCTATGCCGCGCAGTTTGCATTGAATTACTATACGGCAAGCCCGCAGCAGCCGCTTTCGAAAGAAAAAGTATATATGCGCGATATTATGGCAAGTGTCTTGCTGGATATAGCCGGTTACCCGCGCGGGTTATTGGAAGCATGGCTTACAAGATTGGACATCATCGGGACAAAATCCGACACGGCGCGCGTTTTTCACGATTTTCTAAGCGAATCGGTATCGCCGAAAGAGCGGCTTGAGCAGCTCTATAATAATGAAGATACCGGCGCTCATCTGTATGAAGAAATTTCGGGGGTGCTTTTTGCTCTTCAAAATAAGAAAGGAACGATTGATGCCCGAAATGCGATCGAAAATCTGCGCCAGCTTTTTCCCGACAGTTTGTACCTCAACCGCTTACATGCATTGATCTGCCATCAAGCATGGCTGAATACGCTTGATAAGCAAAAACAGGAACTCGCTACGCTCTTACCGGCCGCTGTGTACGATAATCAAACGGTTCTCGCGTTTTTTCAGACGCTTGCATTGCTTCAAGATCAAGATGACGAGGACGCTGAGTATCATACCCGTATGGCGCCCAGCCGAGAAAATAGTAAGACGTATGAACAGGCAAAGAAAGACTATCTAAGCAATATGTATGAAGCGGGAATGGTTTCAAGCTATGCGCATTTACTCGCTGTGTCGCCGCTTGTTCACGAACGGACGGCAGCGCTCGGCATTGCGGAAAAAGCGGATTTATACCATGCAAGTCTTGATGATAAGACTGCCCGAGCGAATTATGCAGCCTTGCTCTACCTTATCGGAAAAGATTATACAAAAGCGCGTTTTTTGCTTGCCGATTGTATGCAGCAGCCGGAAAAGATTCGCAAAAAAAATCAACAGCTCTTTTTACAGGCAGGATTTCCGTCCGATGAACGGCTTATCCGGTGTAATTATATCCGCATTCTTACCGTACTCGGCGAATCAAACAATGCACAGGAAGAAAAAAAACGGCTTGGAAGTCTTTTAAAAGAACCGTCCGATGATACTCCACTAACCGTGCGGAATATCGCACTCGGCACTGCCGTCGATGATTTGCTTGCCGCATGGAATGAACCTTCTTCAATTATTTATAATTACTATAGTGAACGGTGGGTTTACCGCCTTTTTAATACCGAAGTACTTATCCGCGCAAAAGACCGCGGTGGGACGGTGCTGCAAATAACGGTCGGCTATCCTTCATCGCTGACAATCTTTCAAGATGTACGAACCGGCGATTCCCGCCAAGATTTTGAGAAGGTTTTCGGATTGCCGCTTTACCGCAGCTGTGACAGCTTAATGTACCATCGAAGCGGTACGCTCTTACAGGTACTCTACGGTAATAATAAGATTCGCAGCGTTACTCTTCGGAAAATATATGAAAAAAGGTAATCTTGTCTTATATAAAAATCAGCCGGCGCTGATTACCGGCATTCAAGGTGATAAGTTTGAAATTGCCATTGCGGGCGGAGTAAAAAAAGTCCGTGCGAAAGATATGGTATTGCTGCATAAAGGCGAGTGCGGCAGTTTACAAAAAGCGCTTGACGCTGTTCCTCCTCAGGCTGATTTCGGCGAGGCTGCTGATTTTTTTGCAGGCGAAACGCCGTCTTTTAGCGAACTTTCCGAATTGCTGTGGGGCGAGTATCCTGCGGAACAAGCATGGTCTATCTGGCGCTTAATTAGTTCCGCTCCGTATTTTGTGTGTACGGCGCCGGATGAACCGATTAGCATACGGACTGCTGCGGAAATTGAACGGTTAACGCAAAAACAGGCGGAAAAAGAAGCAGCCGAAGCCATGCGGCAGGACTTTGTTACGGAATTACGCGCATGCATGCAGGGCAAACAATTTCAAACAGCGGAGAGCCGGTTTACTCCTTTCTTCCAAGAAATTGAGGCTCTTGCGCTTGGCAGCGCCTCCGCTTCCAAGCTCCTGAAAGACGCTAAGATTGAACAAACACCCGAACATGCGCATGACGTTCTTTTAAAAATGCATTTTTGGCCGGTTGAAAAAAATCCCTATCCGGCGCGCTTCGGTCATTCGCTGCACTCATCAAAAATCGATATTCCGGCTCCCGTCCTCAGCGGCAATGTTATGGATTTATCGGCGGTTCCGGCATATGCAATCGACAATGCAGACAGTACGGATCCTGATGATGCAGTATCATTTGACGGCACATATCTTTGGATTCATATTGCGAACCCTGCCGATACGATTGCTGCCGGAACACAAAGCGATGCCGATGCCTGCGCGCGCGGCGCTACGCTGTATACCCCGGAAGGCGCCTCCCGTATGCTCGGTGAAAAAGCGGTTGACTATTTTGCGCTCGGTTTATCGCCCCGTTCCTATGCTCTTTCGTTTCGTTTGCTTCTGGATGATAATGGGGACATTGCGGATGTGGAGATATACCGTACGTGCCTACATGTAATACGGATGACGTATGAACAAGCCGATGAACAAAAGGATTCTCCTGAGCTTGCGCCGCTTTTTGCCGCCGCCGAAAAAAACAGACGCCGGAGGGAGCGCGCAGGGGCAATTTCCATTGATTTTCCCGAAGTTTTTATCAATCTTGATGAACAGAGCGGAAAAAAAATAGTCCGCATAGAGCCGGTCGTCCGCACCGCCGCTGCCGATATGATTAAAGAGATGATGCTCTTGGCGGGGGAGGCTGCCGCCCGCTTTGCCTTTAAGCATGACATACCTTTTCAGTATATCAGTCAAGAAGCGCCGGAGCTTCCGCAAAAACTGCCCTCCGGTCTTGCCGGTGAATACAAAAAGCGCCGCGCTATGCGTCCCCGTACAGTCGGCACTATCCCGTCCATGCATGCAGCGCTCGGTCTTGCCATGTACGGACAGGTTACCAGCCCGCTGCGCCGCTACGGGGATTTGGTCAGCCACCGGCAGCTGCTCAACTTCATCGATAAAAAGCCTTTAACGGAAGCGAGCGAACTTATTTTGCAGATTGCTGCAGGCGATGAGGCAGCACGGGCATGTATGCATGCCTCTCGATCTTCCCGTCAGCACTGGACGCTTGTCTACCTGCTGCAAAATCCCGGTTGGACGGGAACGGCAGTAATCATCGATGCTATCGGAAAAAAAGCCCGCATCTTTATACCATCGCTTGCCTACGAAACGGATATGAATATGGATACGGAACCTGAATTGAATCAAAGCGTTCGGATAAAGGTACGCCGCATCAGGCTTGCGTATCTTCAGGTCATGTTTGAACCGCTGTAAAATTACCGCAAAGGCCGTCAAGAGCGCAAAAGATTCAGCAACGGCTTTCATACCAACGCTATTTCTCAATTCTCTCTGCGCGCTTTGCGCTCTCCGCGGTTTTATTTTTAATTAACCGCAAAGACCGCCCTATTTGCGTCTATATCTTGAATTTCCCTACTTCATCCGCAAGATTTTGAATACTCTGCTTATT
>CAJPOL010000012.1 GCA_905372265.1 uncultured Treponema sp.
AGAGCCGCCCAAATTTGCGCAAACGAAAATTTGAGCGACCCTAATGCAACAGATGAAAAAAACAACAGAACAAGCAATAGCGATAAGACAATAAAAACACTTGCTTTTTTCATCTATGTTCTCTACCTATTTGCTTCCATAAAAATAGGAACCTAACATTTCGAGTGCTTCCGGTATATAAGGAGAACCGGTGACAAAAAACACACGGGTATCTAAGCTGTACACTCTCTTATTTTTAACGGCATCAATTTTTTGCCAAAAATCACTTTGAAATTCTTTTTCATACATTTTTGCCGTGGCCTCTGCATCAGTGTGATTGATAAGCAAAATAACATCGGGATTGGCAGCCTTTACCAATTCCAAATTCATTGGCACAGATGGATTTTCAATGGTATTGTCTGTCCATATATTTTCTTCGCCTAAGATTTTTACCAAACTGCCGACAGCAGAATTATCCTTATATATACTCATACTATTAGGAAAACCGGCAATGATCAAAACTTTAAGCGGCTTTTTATTTTGATTGGCAGCTTTCACTTTTGCAACTACATCTTCAACTCCTTTTACATAGGCTGCCGCCTTTTCCTGCTTATTGTACACCTCTCCTAAGTATTTCATAGCATTTAAAATATCCGTATAGGTCGTTATATGCAAAAATTCCGCAGGAATGTTTAAAGCCTTTATCTGTTCTTTGTCAGAAGAAATTACAGATGACAAATAGAAGTCGGGATTTACTTCTTTAAGCTTTTCAAGATCAACACGCATCGGATTGCCGATTTCCGTTTTATCCTTATACCGCTCACTGATTTCCCGCTTTGTTGACGGCCGCGCAACAATATCGACATCCAGTATGTCAAGCATCTGTAATATGGCAATCTGTCCTGCCGCAGTCCGCTGCGGCACAGAGGCAGGTACCATGTAGCCGTACATTTCACGGGGCTTTTCCTGCTTCGGCTTGTTGCTATCCTTGCGGCCGCCTGCAAAGAGTAAACCGCTCAAGCAAAATAAACTAACAATAAAAATGATTTTGCGTTTCATAAAACCTCCTTGATACGGTTAAACCCGTTAACCGTATGCTGTAAGCCAAAGTTTACTCGATTTGCTTTTTTTTATCAAGTATCCTTTCGGTTAGATTTTTACGTGAGTAAATACGGGTCAAGACAACCGCTGTTCAATGCTTTCTAAAGAATCCGAGCAGTTTGTATATTTTTGCCGATTTTTATGCCGAAACTCTTGAGTAAATTGTATATCTGTGGCAAATTATTGTTATTCGTTATGCGCTTATTATGCGCTCCGCTAAAGCGGATATTTTAGAGGAGATGGTTGTGTCAAAAAATAATACGCCGGTAATAAATGAAGAACAAATAACGGCATTTTTAAAAGAAGCGGTACAAACGGTAAAAACAGAAGAAGATCCCGATGTGCTCAATGCATATCGTAAAATTTTTAGAAAAAACGTACCCCTTACATTGCGCTCGTATATTGCAGCATACCTCATTAAGGAATTTGAAGCATCATCATTTTCACGCTCACGATCATATGGACGCCGTACAAATGCACGCTATCAAGATCGTTCCCGCAGCTATTTTAATGATCGTCCCACACCTGCAGAACGTCCCGTGCTTGATCCGGCGGAATCGGCTAGTATCTTTATGAGCATCGGAAGAAGCCGGCGTATTTTTCCGCGTGATATTATTACCTTACTGATTCAAAACGCCGATATAACCCGCGAGCGGATAGGTGATATACGCATTCTTGAAAACTATTCATTTGTTCAAGTTATGAGCGAAGATGCGGATAAAATTATTGAAAGATTGAATAATTTTGTATATCGGGGGCGGACATTATCAGTAAGCTATTCCAGAAAGCCGGAAGAAGATGACTTATGTGAAAAACCATCCTTTACTATACCGGCAGAGGAAGCGGTTGAGAATCCTGCCGATGAATAACACATGAAACGGCTGCCTCTGTTTTTTTTTCTGTTGCCGGTTGCCTGTTCATTCAATTATAAAGATACGCCTGAGCAAGTTACCGTGCAGCCCGATATGATCTTTTCCGATATTACGCTCAAGCGGTACAATCATGGATTGCCCGATTTGACGGTATATGCGCAAAAGCTCGAAATGTATGATGAAGAAAAAATTTGGGCAGGACAGACGGTTTCTTTTATTCAGTATGATGAAAAAACGCAAAAAGAAGCAATGAAAGGTGAAACCGGCCTTTTGTATATTGATGAAAAAGCCGCAGAGTATTCGCTTGGCGATCATGTATTTTTTCATTTGATTGAAGATGATTTCTCAGTCCGCAGCGCTGCTCTTATATGGAAGAAGAAAGAGCATATGCTTGCGGCTCCAGCTGATGAAACCGTTACCATCAATCAAAAGGATGAAGTTATAATCGAAGGAAAAAATTTTGTTGCGCATACTGCCACAAAAGAATTTTCTTTTAATCATGAAAGCACCGGCTCTATTCTTATTACCGAGAAACAAAAGAAGGACGATTCTCTTTAACGATACCGCCGCTTATTCATCAATGCGGTAATAAAATTGAACACGGCAGCGCAGCGCTTGTTCTTCGAGTAATTTTAACGCTGCTTTATACTGAGGCGGGATTTTAAGAAGCGGACGGAATACGGTATCGGAATCCAGCGCTATAACAACCGTTCCATTATCATAGGAGCAGCTCTGCGGCGGATGTACAAACGACACCGTACCGTCCGCACCGCTCAGCGCTTTCTGTACCGGCACTGATTTTCGTCCCGTTTTGGGCTGTACCGCTGTGTAGCTAATGAGTACCGGTATTTCCGCAAGAAAAGACTGACCTTTGACCGTGTCTGCATAAAAGCGGACGGCAAAAGGAGCGGAGAACGGCATAGTACGCACCGTCTGTACCGGTACCGGATCAAGCGGCGCGATTTTTATACGATCAACCATAGTACGTGCTTTTTTCATATTCCGTTCGTAGCGTACGTCGCTATTATCAAGTCCGCTATACGCAGCCGCCCGAGCCGCTTCAATATACCATAACAACGCTTGATACGGATTACCTGCTTCTGCAAGCATATCGCCCTGAGCTTCCGGCGCTCTGATACTGTCTTCTTTTTCCTGCAGCAGCGCCGCAAGCCGTTTACACTCCGCTGCAAGCGCCGCTCTATCGTATTGTACGAGTATTGATACGGAAATGCACCGTTCGCCGCCGGTTCGCGGATGGATAAAAGTTTCAATTATTTTACAATGATCAATATGAACTGCTGCATTTTCACGGATGTCGGTCTGTACTGCAACGGAGACCGCATCGGCGCTTGTTCTGCCTGCTGTTTCCGTAGTGAGCGTAATCGAAGAGCCGAAATACCGGCCGAGTTGTATAAGCACGTTATCCATTGCAGAACGCTGCGCCCGGGACGGATCCCCTGAATCGCAATCGGTTCCGGTAGCCGTAAAATATTCATACGATGAATCGGCTTTCGGCGGTTTTATAACCCATTCAGGAGCAGTCGCCGGCGTACCGGACGGCTGAACCGTTCTGCAAGAAATAATACAATAAAGCAGGGAAAAGAATATCAATAGTTTTTTTATATACATCTCATCCGTATCCTTTATCTACAGCCCGTATACTAAGGATAAAAACAAATAGAAACATGCTGATTTGTATCTCTATGAAGCTGTTGGGAACTATGAAAGAGTATCCGCCACAGACGGCAAATTTTAAAATGAGAAATAGTCGGGCAAGCCGGATTTGAACCGGCGACCCCAAGTCCCCCAGACTTGTACGCTAACCAACTGCGCTATTGCCCGTACTGTTCATCAGAACAAATATGATAGTATCAATAAACGTTTATTATGTCAATAGTTTTTCAATAAAAAAAGACAAATATTCTAACCTCACCGGTAAAAGCCTACACAAAGCACGTCCGAAAGTACCCCGCCTACCCTGCTCTTTAGGGATTAAAGCGGCCGATTTCTGCTGTGCGCACACGGACCAAGGCTGTATATGAATCCTTATACTTTTCAATAAAATCGGAGATTTCGTATTCTTCTCCGCTTTCGTAGACATCCACATGAAAAGCGCCCCACATATCAAAATATGGAAAAAAGGCCGCTATTTTATCATAATACCGAAGCGAGCGGTCGCCTGCTTCTTTATTGATACAGCCGAGATAAAAATGTCCGGGTTCGGTAATAGCCAAAGAATATAATAATGGAATAAGATATGCCGTTTGATACCCTGCGTACCGTTCATAGCCTGAGAAAGCCGGTTGTTTTTTCAGCTTACCGGAAGAGTTCTTTTGCGGGACAGCCGTAGTCAGCGCAAACGGACAATGTGTAACATCAACGCCCGAAGCGTCGGGATACACGGTACGGCTCAAGTTTAACGTCAGCGCTGCCGCTCCCAGATTCCGTATCCAATGTAAGCCGGCGAAAACATCCAGCGTCTTCAGATACGGCTGTGTGAAGTGCGTCTCCGGTACGGCAGTCGGGCGTTTTAACGATTCAATAATAGTTCCTTGCCCCGCAACAGGCCGTATCATTCCATCGATAATCCATTTTGCAAAGCCGGCCGAATCGACACCGCCGGTAATCTCGGAACGGACTTGATTAACAGCAAGAGCGCCGGTTATTTCCTGTTCCGTTTGCGGCCGCTGATCACTGATATGCACCGGTTTCCCATTTTGATCAAAACAGGCATCCGCAAGAGAAACAAGTTTGTAGCTGCGGCTCCTCACTACATTTGACATCGCCTCAACGGAACTATAAAACGACGGCGGATCAAACAACGTCCATGGAATAATCGCTTCCGTCATGCTTTTCAGTTCGGAAAGAGTGAGTCCGTACAGCATTTCAAACGGAAGACCGATCGATATATCTTTCCGTACATAGGCATTAAACAGACAGACATCGGCAAAGGATTTGCCGGTATGCGCTTTTTCCGATGCGGGCCGGATTCTGATTGAAAGTGCGGGATTTTCACGGGGATATACGGTCATAAGGACGGGATATCCCGTTTCACTATTCCGATACACAGTCCACATTCCTTGAGGAACAATGGAACGGTTTGAAGCGCCGTAATTACTCAATACCGGAATAATAGAAATTGCATAAGAATGAGCGGGATCCTCCGCATACCTGCCCGATACGGTAAAAGAATTTCCTTTTGAATCCGTATACGTTGTATCCTCTCGATTTATTACTTGCTCAATCGGTGCCGAAAGCCAAGCGTCAATAATGTTCCGGCGTATCTCAGCCGAATCGGGAATCTGCTTTAAGGAAAAAAGACGGATCGGCTGCTGTGCATTCCGTGTCTGCTCTGTAAAGAGAGCTGCCGGTTGTTCCGCTTCACTACGCTGAGAACCATCCGCTATTTCTGCGGAGGCCGTATCACTCGTTTGTGCAAAGCTATCGGTTATGCACACGAGAAAGCAGCACACAAGGCTAAAAAGGATCAA
Organism: uncultured Treponema sp.; assembly: GCA_905372265.1. Classification (GTDB taxonomy): domain Bacteria; phylum Spirochaetota; class Spirochaetia; order Treponematales; family Treponemataceae; genus Treponema. The sequence goes on from CAJPOL010000012.1 coordinate 5,444, forward strand.
TGAAGAACGGGCTTTTTTCATACCCTTATGGTATCGGCAGACAAACATCATAGCTTGAAAGAGTAGTAAGAAACGTAAAAAATATCAAGTCCGGCACCACGGGGCACACACCGCGATGCAGAGCATCGTTTTCTTTCGCCTCCGCTCTATAAGATTTACGGTATAGGCGTTGTATTTCTCTCTAATCAAATGACTGATATACCTCGTTGGTGTTGCGGATGCATTCAAAGCAAAGATGAGGCTGTTTGGCGTCCTGTTCCGCAAGCGAATGAGCATACGCCCGTGCACAGCCTGTAATTGAACACCGCGGAATACCGATAAGATGACCGGCGGAAGCAAGCCCTTGCATTACAGCACGGTTTATAATAGCGCTGTTTTTTGCTTCGGGTGTGATAAAGCGGTTTAAGCTCATAACGGCTATATGCCGGTCATAGAGGCCGAACAGAAAATTATTATCATCCGTACCGGAATAAATATCCTTTGAGGTAACGGCCAACACCCCGATGATATTCGGGTCGGTAAATTTTTGCTTCGCATACTGCCTTACTTGCCGTATAAGGATATTTGCATCATACTGCGTGCTGTAACTGCGGCTAAAGTCTTCCCAATCTTTCAGGTCATATCCCAATTGGATAAAGACCTGCTGCATAAATAGCACTCTATTTTTTTTCTCTTTTAAATCATCTTTTGTCAATCCGATCGCTTGTAAAAAAGGCGCAAGTTTTTCTTCGCTGTGTTCCCGGTATAGCTGCGTAATATATTCGCGTATATATTCATCACGGGTATCTCTTGTATGCTCGGCATCTTCAATAATGCCGATAGGCTCCTTAATTACCGACAGCTTGAAATCCTGCCGTATCCGTTCGGCGACCGCATCGGTTGCTAATTCGTGCGCATCGGGAAAGACGAGGAGCCGTATCGATTTTGAATACATCGGTTGAACGGTTGTTGTTTCAAGCGGAATATTCACGAAGTTTTTCAATAATTCATTACAGCGCCGTATTATTGATGCATTACTGCATGCCCCCAGTATATACTGTATACGCTGAAAAGCCTCCGTATATTTTTTATTACGAATTTCAAAATAAGCGGCTTTATATTGATAGAGATAGTTTGCTGAATCGAGCTGTAAACCTTTTATAACGGCATTATAGGCTTTTTCGTACTCTTGCTTTTCGGAATATGTATCGGATAATGAAAAATAGGTATCGGCATATTTTCGGGCCGAAACATTAAACATTCCGTCAAGCTCCGCAGCCCTCCGTTCCAATGCTTCAAGTTGTTTGTCGGGCTGCCTCTTTTCGTTTGACGGCTCATTTGAGTGTGACAGGGTATTCGATGCACAGGCGCAAAATAACACAAGCGTTATTACGCCGATTGCTGCCCGGCGGCTATTCCATGTGCCCATTTTCTGCGCCTCCGCTACGATTTCCGAATCCATACCGGACTCCTGCAAAGCCGAAATCCGGTGTTTAAGATTAGACCTGTTCGATAACGGAGTTGTCGAACAGGTCGACGAGTTCTAAATCGCGCAAATAGCACGATTTAGAACATCGCATTTTAAGGTAGCCTGTTCTGAAACTGAAGTTTCCGAACAGGGCTATTAAATTAAGGAGTTTTCAGGTTCAATCTTTTTTATCAGCCAGTTAGCAAGCAGGATGGTTATACAGCAGGCAACCGACTGCATCGCAGTAACCGCAGAGATCATCCCAATCGGCGCTCCCGTCCGCAACGCCTGATATACATACGTATCCAGCGTCGAAACCGTATCGGCTAAGCTGCCGGGGATTTGCTGCGTAACTTGATAAAACAGTCCGAAATCCGTGTAAAAAATCTTACCCACACTCAGGATAAACATCACCATAATAATCGGCCTGAGCGCCGGCAGCGTGATATACCGTATCTGCTGGAGCTTAGTCGCACCGTCTATTGCGGCGGCTTCGTAAAAGCTTTTGTCGATACCCGTTATCTGAGCCAAGTACACAATCATACCGTAACCGGTACTTTTCCAAAGCCCGGTAAGTACAAGTATCAGCGGCCAGTATTTAGGTTCCGCATACCAGTTAACCGCCTCTCCGCCGTGCGCAGTAATAAACCGGTTTAAAATGCCGCTATCCGCATTTAAGAACACATACACGATGTAGCTGACAATAACCCACGACATAAAAAACGGAAAGAACATCATCGTCTGATAAGCCTTTGACTTCCAGCGGCTGTACAGCTCATTAATCATAATAGCGAGTGCAACGGGAACAACAATACCGAGAACGATAAAAACAACATTATAAAGAAGCGTGTTACGAAGCAAAATGGCAAGTTTATTTGCTTTAAGGATAAATTCAAAGTTTTTAAAACCGGCATTCGGACTTACCAACAGGCTGTAGACAAAACTTCTGCCCGCCTGTACGCGGTAGGTTTTAAACGCAATAATAATACCGAACATCGGCAGAAAGCAGAACAGCGCATACCACAATATGCTCGGCAGCGCAAGCAATGTCAGTTCCGTATCATCATTCGACCATCTTTTCTTTTTCAAGTGCATCGGCAGCTCCCCGTTTTGGATAAAACTCAGCAATAAGATAACATTAAATTAAGACGATATAATACTATCATATTTTTCTATCCTTTGCAAATAGAAATTGAACAGAGGCTCAGCATCAGGCCTTTGTACGGACGATAAAACCGCTGCGTATGGGAGCGGCGGTTTCAATAATGCACGGATGCCCATGACATACCCAATCGCGGACGGAACCTGTTGCGGGATCAAGGAGCCGGTAAGAGGTATCTTCAATAGCACAGACATCGGGGCCGACGTATTCAAGCGGCATATCCGCCGTGATTTTATTCATAGAGATAAATTCATAACGGTTTTCTCCTACCGGCTCACCGATAGTTCCCGCCATCATATACGGCGATCCGGACTCGCCGCGTGTCGTTTTATTTGCATCATCTTTAGAAAAATAAAAGCCGGTGCCGAATTCCCGATGCGCCGTATTATACAGCTCCTGCACAAACGGCTCAGCTTGAGCAGGGGTAATCCGTCCCATAAGCGCGTCAATCCGCTTCCGGTATGCGCGGGTAACAAGCGCCGTGTAGTAAAGGCTTTTCATCCTTCCTTCTATTTTAAGCGCATCTACCCCCGCTTTTTGCATATCAGCAAGGTAGTCTATCATACAGAGATCTTTGGAAGAAAAAAGCGCCGTATAGCCGCTCCCCTCCTCTACCGGAAAGTATTCGCCTTTCCGTTCTTTTTCTTCAACCGCAAAGAACGGCTCCTCATCATCACTACCCGATGCGCTCGCACAATCCAGTGCATTTTTTGATAAAAGCGAATAATCCCAGCGGCAGGAATGAGTACACGCTCCAGCATTCGCACTGCGTCCGGTAAGATATGCACTGATAAGACAGCGGCCTGAGTAGGCAATACACATCGCGCCATGTACAAAGCATTCAAGCTCCATCTCCGGTACGCGGTCTTTAATTTCGGCTATGTCCGCAAGCGATGCCTCCCTGCCGAGTACAACCCGTTTAAAACCGAGATCACGGTACATCATTACCGCCTCGTAGTTCATACAGTTTGCTTGCGTACTTACATGAAGCGGGGTATCGGGAAAGAATTTACGCAATACGGAAACCATCCCGATATCCTGAATAATAAAAGCATCGATAGGATACAACTTAAAATAATCAGCTTCCGCTAAAAAAGCCTTTATATCATCATTATGAAAAGAAATATTGAGCGCGCACAGCAGCTTTTTCGGCGTACCCAGCCGAGCATACCGTTCCTTGAGAGCGCTAATCGCTCTGTATTCGTCGGTAAAAAAGTTATCGGCTTTTACCCGTAAAGAAAAATTTTTTAACCCGATATAAGCGGCATCTGCTCCATATTCCCATGCATAGCGCAGCTTTTCCAGATTACCGGCAGGCGCAACCAGCTCCATACTATTTCTCTGTGTTAAAAAGGGATTGCACCCAATGGCCGATTCTTTCAATTGCCAAATGGGCTTCCCGCGCGTGAGCATCCATCGCTTGAAAAAGATGCCACATATCATGCCACATATCAAGCTGCACCGAACCGCCTGCCGCTTCAATTTTACGGGCAAGTTCCTGAGCATCTACCGAAAGTATCTCCGCTTCGCCGCATTGGATAAATGTCTGAGGAAATTTTGTAAACGATCCATGCAGCGGGGAGACCAACGGATTATGAAAATTATCGGCTGCCGTGTAGCGTCCTGCCGCCGCCTGAAGCGATTCTTTGAGCAGAAACTTATCTTTTTTCCGTAAAGCCGTTATTTCTTCAGCGCTGCACGAAACATCAAGCCATGGTGAAATGAGCACAACTGCAGCCGGTAACGGAAGTTCTTTTCGTTTTAAATAGTGCACAAGAGCGGTTACCAAAGCGGCCCCTGCATCATCCCCTGCAAAAACAATGGAAGAAGGAGAAAACGAGTGTTCTTTGAGGAGCGCTGCATATACAGTGTATATATCTTCTAAACCGGCCGGGAACGGATATTCGGGAGCAAGCCGGTATTCCGGTAAAAAGAGCTTACACGCGCACTCGTTGGCAAGCGAGGCGCATAGATTCCATGAAGCTTTACAGGAACCGGCCACAAACGATCCGCCGTGCGCATACAGGATGACACGGTTTGCAGCGGCGACTTCAGGCTCCAACATATCCACCGGTACCGTATGAATAATTGTATGCGATATATCGACATGATTTGGAATATGGGAAGAATAAAAGAAATCGTCATATTCCGCACGGACACTGCTGAGCGGTGTATTAGGCGAATACAAGGTCTTTTTAAATGATTTTTGTATTTGTCTTATTGAACTACACATTGTTTTATTCATTGCACGAGTATACAACATTTTATCCGATAATGCCAGAGATAGCCGAAACTATACCTGAACAAAAACGGTGAGTCAAAAGGTATGGGAAGCGCCGATCACAGGGCGGAGAGCACCGTCAGCGCTTCCGTATCGGTAATACCGAAATGCGTTTAAACCTCTTCATCAAAAATAGGAAGAGCAAAGAATTGTTTTAACTCCCGTTCCGAATAGCGCTTTGAATTCAGAAAGTTTTCTTTAACCAATTCCCGTGTTTCTTTGTCCAGCACGAGCCGTTTTTCATCCCGCAGGTAGACTACCAGATCTTCAAACACCGATAAAGGCAGCCACGGAAACGCAATTTCGAAAATATTATACCAGCCGCAATGCGGCTGAAGGTTTTCATCAGTCAGAAGAACGCCTTGCTCTTTCAGCCGGTCTCTTGTTTCCGGCGGGACGGTAAAAACCTTCACATTTAAGAGGGTACAATATTCCTGAGGAGAAAAAAAAGCGCCGACCTTCCTAATCAATTCGGTTTTCTCTACTGAAGGAACGTCTGCCAAAATGGAGGCTGTAACAAAGTTGAGCCCATCATGCGTAACTTCAGTTAACTGCACGCCTGCTTCTTCAGCTAAGTCGAGGCTGTCTTTCAGAAGCCCCTTTTCCAATAAAGGTGTCAAAATTTCCTTATTTTCCATAGCTCTTATTATAAACGAGAAAAAAAGAAAAAACCAGTAGGCAGCCTGCGTTTTCCTCAGATTCAATATTCATCTTCACCATAATCTTGCATTCAATGATAAAACCCTTTATAATTGTCCGCATGTCCGAAAGTGTCGATTGGCAAGAGACGTCTTACAAGGAAGCGTTTGAAGATGAAATACGGCTGCTCGCCCGCAGAAGAGCATCTGATCCGCATTGCACTATAGAAGATATACAGGGAACGCTCGATTCTCTGTACATTTTAGATGGTAATAATGCACAAGGCCGAAGCGCTGTACAGCAGCTTTCGCTTTCCGCAGCCATTGCCGCCTATGAAGCTTTTATCCATCAGTGGGAAAAAGAATTGCAAGGAAACTTCGCCAATCCGGATATCTTTTAGAGATTCCTTTCAATCATAAATTAAAGAGGATATGATGCAAACAAAATATTATCGGAAACCTGTTCCGGCAGCAGGGCTTTGTATACCGCTCATCGCGGCGCTGCTGCTTGGATGCTCCATTAGGCAAGCGGCATTTAATTCGATTGCCAACACCGTTGCCCCCTTTCCGGCGGCAAAAAATGATACATCGGCCGCAGTCGCCGCTTTAACCGGAGAAGATGACATACAGCTGGTATCGGAAGTTTTTCCGACGATACTGAAAACGTATGAAATGCTGCACCTCAGTAACCCGAAACACCGCGGGCTTGCCGTCATGACCGGTTCTCTCTATATTATGTACGCAAACGTATTCGTACAGGCACCTGCCGATGATATTCCCGAAACGCAGTTCGGCCTTAAAAACGCCGGATATGTACGGGCAAAAAAATTCTATTTACGCGGCTCGCAGTATGTTCTCAAATCGCTTGCCGGTGCCTATCCTGCATTTGATACGGCAATAGCGGCATATTCGGAAAAGACTCACGGTAAACTGTTAACCGCATGCGTGAAAGCCGATGCAGAATCTCTATATTGGGCAGGCAGCGGTATACTCGGCGCATTTGCGCTTGATCCTCTGGACACCGATGTACTGAGCAGGGTTTCGGGAGCAGTTGCAATGCTTGAACGCGCAGCTGCGCTTGATCCTTCTTTCAATGACGGTGCAATATGGGAAGTGCTCGCAGCGTTTTATGCGGCGGCTCCCGACACGCTTGGGGGCGGCCCTGACAAAGCGGAGGCCGCATACCAAAAGGCATTGAAACTCAGCGGCGGAATGCGCCCGTCAGTGCATATTTTGTACGCGGAATCATTTTGTATCCCCCGCCAAGACAGCGCCGGATTTGATGCAGCGCTCAAACGGGCTTTGGATATTGATCCTGCAACACAGCCTGAGAACAGGCTCGCCATTGCCGTAAGCCGCAAAAAAGCGCTCAGGCTGCAAGCAACGAAAGAAGACTTTTTTTTGGAATAAGGCACATTTCAAAGGGAATCTCTAAAAAATTCAGTCTTTTAGAGGTTTTCCTTAGATTCTTTTACGTAAGGAGAAAGATAAATGAAAAAGATAGGAGCGATAGCGGTATGTTTGGTATTCGCCGTAACAGCGGCGTATGTCCAAGAAAAAATCACATTAAAGGTCGCTACGGTTGCACCTTCACGATCGCCGTGGGATGTGGAGCTGAAGAAGCTCGCCGAGGAATGGAATCGTATTACAAACGGTACGGTAACGGTCAAGATTTATAATATGACAACTCTCGGCGGCGAGAAAGCGGGAATTCAAAAGCTGAAAGCAGCCCGCCCCGGACAGCAAGCTCCGCTTGACGGCGCTATTTTTACCACTATTGGGCTGCATGAACTGGCGCCGAATGCAGCTATCTATACGCTTACGTTACCGTTCCTCATTCAGAATCAGAGTGAACTGGACGCTGTTTTGGATGTGTACGGCAAAGACATTGAAAGCAAGATAAAAAATGCCGGATATGAGTTGGTAACATGGTCGAATGTCGGATGGCTTTCTTTTTATACAAAGGAATCATACAAAACATTGAGTGAGTTAAAAAAGATTAAGATGGCGGTTTCAGGTTTTGATAGCCCGATACTCAGCGACAGCTTTAAAATAAGCGGATTTAATGTGGTCGATACGCCTGCGCAAAAATTTTCTCAAGCGTTAAAAAGCAAAAACGGAGTGCACGGCTTCTTTGCCATCCACCTTTTTACCTATGCCTCCGGATTCTATAAAGATATCGGCTATGCGCTTGATATAAAACTCTGTCCGGTCATTGCAGGCTTTGTCATTTCAAATGCGTCTTGGGCAAAAATCCCGCGTGAATACCACGCCCCGATGAAAGCCGCTATGGAAAAGACCCGTAAACGCCTCAATGATGCGCTTGACAGCTCCGATGCGGAATGCGTAAAAAAAATGGAAGAAGCAGGAGTTGTGATGATCCGCCCTTCAAAAGACGAGCTGAAAAAATGGGAAACGGAGTTTAGCGGCAACATTGAAGATATTTACCGCGCCTTTCCCAATGCATTTGATATGAACATGTATAAGAACATTCAAAAACTTGTTGCTCCAATGCGCAAATAGCCGGACTAAAAGCCAATGAGAAAATTTGCCCATATCCTTGTACTTCTTTTAACCGGTGCGTTGATTATCTTGCCGATGGCGTTTTTTTTCCTACGTGAAATCGGCGGAATACCCATACTTGATGAAGACCGTATCATCATTCACGCGGTGTTTGTCTTTGCCTGTTTTGCAGGGATGATCACCAGTGCGGAAAATAAACAGTTGAGCATCGAAGCTATAACGCACCGATTGCCATCCGGCATTCAAACAGTCATACGGCATGTCAACGGAGGCATAGCGGTTGCCGTTTTAACTGCATTATTCTTTGCATGCTTTCCTAACATGTTTGCGGTGATAGATGCTGCCGATGCTGTTTGGGGTATTCCCGTTAGAGCTATTTTCTCCGCTTTGCCGCTGATGTTTTTCGGGCAGCTTTTTCTTAATCTGCGTAAAACCCGTTTTTCCATTGCTTCACTGTTCGGACTTGCCGCAGGATTGTTCATCAGCAGCGGTTCAATTGCCGTTATCCTCTACACCTTTTTCGGTAAAGAGTACGCATTTTTGACAGCTTGCGCTGCACTGTGGGAAAGCGCAAGCTCCATGCTGATCGTTCCGCTGATTACCGTATTGATTGTCTGTGCGCTCTGCGGACTGCCGCTTTTCATTGTTCTGTTGGCAATCAGCTATGTTGCATTCAGTCAAGGCGGAGGATATGTCGATGTTATTCCGCTGGAAATGTATCACATTCTCACCGATTCCAGCATCGCTGCTATTCCCCTGTTCACCATTGCAGGCTGCTTACTTGCAGAAGGAAGCGCCGGTAAACGGCTCATGGAACTGGTACGCAGTACGGTCGGCTGGATTAGAGGCGGCGTTGTTATCGCAACCGTTTTAGTGCTTGCATTTTTTACTACATTTACCGGCGCCTCCGGTGTAACGATTTTAGCGCTCGGCCCCCTTCTCAGCCTGATCTTAACCGGCAATGGATACTCGGAGGATAACGCGGAATCGCTTATCACCGCATCGGGTTCCCTCGGAATTTTATTTCCGCCGAGCTTGGCCATTATTATTTTCGGCGTTACCAATATTATGACCATCAATATTTTTGATCTCTTCCGCGGAGCCTTTTTGCCCGGCCTGTTACTGACGTTATCAATGGTAAGCATCGGCGTATTCCGCGACCGGTCAAAAAAACGCATTCCTTTTTCATGGCCGGTATTGAGACAGGCCTTTACCGGCAGTATTTTCGAACTGCTGCTGCCGGTTGCCATCATTATACTGTACTTTTTCGGCTTTTTTTCGCTTTTGCAAACCGCAGCCTTTACGGTGCTGTACACATGCGTATTGGAAATTTTCATACGGCGCGATTTCACCGTGAAAACCGCCGCGCTGTTTGTCCTTAAAAGCATTCCGGTTGCAGGAGGCGTCCTCATTATTATCAGCGCCGCAAAAGGACTTGCCTATTACCTCATCGATGCCAACGTACCCGCCGTATTAACGGATATTGTACAAACCTATATACATTCAAAATATGTCTTTTTACTCCTTTTGAATATCCTGCTGCTGTTTGTCGGCTGCATCATGGATTTATATTCCGCGATTTTAGTCGTCTCTCCCCTTGTCATGCCGATTGCCGAAGCATTCGGTATTCATCCTATTCATACCAGCGTTATCTTTTTGATGAATCTGGCGCTCGGATTTTTAACGCCGCCGATCGGCATGGACTTGTTTATCGCAAGTTATACATTTAATAAGCCGGTTGTCGACATAGTGAAAAAAATCATGCCGTATTTAGGGATCCAGTTCATCATTCTCCTATTGGTTACGTATATTCCGTGGCTTACAACCGTCCTTTTGCCGTAGGAGGCGCTGAAACAGCCGGTGTACCGCTCATTTGTTTTTCTTGAAATTAGAGTACTGATCTTATCGGAAGAAAAAGCCTTTTGTTCCTGCAAAACAGGAATCCCCGATCAGGCGTGTTCCATCTGCAGCGGAGAACGTGAGCATCCGCCGGTCTTAAAAGACCGGATTGCCTATGATGCATACCGGCTCGCGCAATGTCTCGGCTGCACACCTATCCAAAAGCCGCCGTACGAATATCCCGCAGGGACTCCCCCCATGCCGCCTCAGTACCGTTTATGCGGAGCCTCATTGAAAATAGCGGAAAACGGGTATCTTGATATTGAATTCCATAAGCATAAAAAACACATCGATATCTTAGAAATACGCATCGAAGAAGATGCCGGCAGACTCATTCATGCCGACCAAAAAACATATATGGATTATAGTTCGGTCGGGATGCCGAGCATCAGGATCCGCACCGGCAACACTATGGAGCTGGGAGAAGAAGCGGAACTGTTTTTAACGGAGTTAAAAAATAGGATGCGCTATATCGGCATCTTAACCGATCCGCATAGCGGGCATAAAATCCGCTGTAACGCATACACCGCATCCACCCGATTTCCCGATACTCCACAGCACTATGTAAAACTACGCAATCTCAATTCCTTTAATTTTGTCCGCCAAGCCGTAAACGAGGATTTACGGCGGCAGGAAGATTTACTGAAAAACGGCGCCGAGCCGGTTTCCGAAAGCAGACTATGGAATGCCCGCAAACAGCGGACGGAACCGTATAAGGCGCGGGAATTTATCGATTACGTAAAAACGCTGCCGCCAAAATCGCTCTGTTTTTATACCGCGCCTGAGCATATTTTACATCAAGCGCTCCGCAATGCTCCTGAGAATCAGCAGCGCCGGATTTTCCGGTTCATAAAGGAATGGGGGCTTTCCCTGCCGACCGCACGCGCATTATGCGAGGACGCCCGCCTTGCGGATTTTTTTGAAGCAGTCGTAACAGCGGGTGTATCGCCGAAACTCGCGGCAAACAGTATTCTTTCAAACATACTCAACCTGCTGAAACGGGCTGATAAAACAATAGAAGCCCTGCCCTTCTCTGCCGGACAACTCGCCCATATTCTGCGCTTGTCGGAGGAAGGTACGATAAACCATCCGATTGTACGGACATTGCTGCACAAACTGATTATCGGCGGAGAAGATGCCGATACCCTGCTGAAACAGGGTGAATGGTCGAAAATATCCGATCACGGCACCTTAAAAGCCTTAGTACAGAACATGCTGGCGGCGCATCCTAAAGAGGCTGAACGGCTGAAAGCGGGGGCAATGAAATATCTCGAAATTCTTTCGGGATTGATTATGAAAGAAACCGGCGGGTTTGCCGATCAAAAGTTAGTAAAGCAGATTATTAAAGATGAGCTGCATATCAGTATTATCTATGTTCTTTCAATGGGCGGCTCCATTTCAGGTATTCTCCGGCAGGGAGAAATTGAAGCGGGCAATACCGCTGTTCTTTCAGCGCTGCTGGATGCGGATAGCGCCGAGCGGTGTATCCGCTTTGAAAATATTACTCCCGACGGGTTATTAAGTGAGGAGCTTGAACCGTCGGATTGGGCGCAGCTTATTCATACGGTATGCGAAAAAATTGCTTCGGGAACGGCAAACGGCATTGTACTCGCCCACGGTACCGATACGCTTGTCTATACCGCTCCGCTGATGTATTGGCTTTTTGCCGACACGCCGGTGCCTATTGTACTGACGGCCTCCAATACAGCGCCCGATGAATCAGGGGAAGCGCGGCGCAATTTAAATGATGCGATTAGACTTGCATGGCAAAAAAAGGACGGCATCTATGTCTCGTTTAACGGCAAAACCCTCTCGCCGCTCAACTTGAAATTTATCGGATCCACCGATACCGGTTTTGTGAACTGGAATATGAAAACGCCGGTGTTTAAAGGAGAAGGCCTGTTAACCGACTACGAAGACAGCGATGCGCTTGTCTTTGAAGGTTTGTTGAGTGAAGCTGCTCAATCGATGTTCTTAATTAAAACCTACCCCGGAATCAGAACCGAATACCTCCTCTCATTCCTGCAAAAAAACATCCGTACATTCTTCTTGGAATTGTATGAGAACGGTACGGCCAATATGAAAGAAAGCCCGTACTCGCTGCGGGAATTTCTTACCTGCGGAAAAAAATATCACTGCCGTTTTTACTGTACCTCGCAGCAAGAAGATACAGTTGATTTTTCAGGGTATGTTACATCACGGCATTTGTGGAAAGAAGGAGCCGTTCCGATGGGAATGCTCACCACCGAAACGGCGATTGCGCTCTACTATGCAGCGTCCTTAGTGTGCGATACCGATGAAGAGCTTGACCGCATCATGGAAACGGCCTCGTGCTTCAATGAAAAAGCATAAGGAAGCGCTAAACTCTTTATCTGCCCCGCACCTGATAGGCGAGAGTCAGTTCAAAGTACGGCTTATCGTTTCTTCCATGAAGCGACACCTGAGCCGAATGAACCTTTCCGATTCCCTCTTTTTTAAACTGCAAAAAAACGCCGGCTTTGTAGCGGGGCTCTTCCCATTTTGCAAAAAGCAGCTCGGCAGTCTTATCCGTTTCAGCATGTAATTGCTGCGACATGTGCCCTTCTATGCCCAATGACAGGTAATCCGTCAGCCGGAATCTGCTGCCGGCGAAAACCGTATATTTTTTTAGCACAAAAGGATTTTCGGTTCTATTTTGCAGTTGAACGGTAGTACCGGCGTCCGCTTTATCAAACCAGCGAGGCCCGCGGAACCATGCAGGCGAGCTTATAAGATCAAAGCGTGTTTTTACCGTATGCAGCCGATTTCCATATTCCCAGTTGAAGAGCCAATGAACATTCGTGTGTTTAACCTGCATCGTTACGCCGCCTTGATGCTCTTGAAGCCGGTCATGCATCCGGAAACGGTAGAGTCCTTGGAGCGAAAAAATGTTTACCGTCAGAATCGGCTGCGCAAATGCCGTTAAGAGTTCTTTCGGCGCCTGCATATTCCATCCGAGATAGCGAGGGGCGGCATAACTTGCCCCAATGCGGATTCCGCCGTACCGGAACACCAGATCGGCTTCTGCCCTTCCGGCTCCTGAGACGGTTTTATCCGCAGTATAACTGCAAAAGCCTGCCGCTTCTACAGAAAACGGAGCACGTGAAAAAAACGTACCGAAACCGAAGAGGTTGTGATACCGCTGCGCTAAGCGGACAGCAGCGGTGCGTTCCACCGTGTCCGCATCCGCAGACAAATCAGGGAGAAAGGCAGTCAGATGATGTATAGCAAAGATTATGCCGCTTTTTTTCCGGCGCATCTGCCAGCCGCCGAAAAGCCCATACCTCATGCGTTTTTGCTTTTGTTCGGGACTTGCAAAAAAAGCCGCATTCCAACCGCCGCCCGACAGTTCTACGCCGTACTGCACCTCGCGAGCTGCCCCCGCCAAACGGATAAAATCACTGCGCGGGGCGTGAATACCTCCGTAGCCTGATTTTACTGCGGAAAATCCCGTACAGTTTGCCGTTTTAAGAAAGCTGCCGAAACCGAGACTGCCTGCCCCAAGAAAAAGACGGGGAATGGCTTTACCGGGATAGGCGTTTTGCAGATCGGCAAGCGGATACAAACCGATACCGAAATTCTTAACCGACAATTCAAAATACGGCATAGCCATCTGCGATTGAAGCTGCAAAAACGCCGCATAGCTCCGGCTTTCGATACCGGCGGTAAACTGAGCCCCTTTGATGTTATGGTGCCCGTAACGGAACAGGAAAGACGGCGGAGAGGCGGAGCCGTGTTCACCAACCGGCTCCGTTTCATGCGGCGCGGCGTTGTTTTCTGCTGTTTCCGGTTCTTCCGGCCGCTCTTCACGGTTCTCAGAATCAACCTCCTCATCGGAGTCTCCGGCTTCATACGGGAACGTTTCGGCCGAATCTGCAAACGGCGGTAACCCCTGCGCAGGGACAGCCGTACACATCATACAGAGCGCAAGGAGGAAAAGCAGAGCCTTGCGCCGGATATAAACACTATTTACACGTTTCATGCCCTTCTTATAAAGCGCCTGAAAGACAATGGCTAATATTATAAGGCGCGTTGATACCTGCATCGCAGAAAAGACATTCGATGCTCAAAAAAATGCATAAATTGCTTGACTTTTCTGTGTATACTGTATATACTGATTATATACAGTATAACAACGGAGCGTATTATGGAACTTTTTATCAGTGCAACGTCGGGAGCGCCGTTGTACGAGCAGCTTTCCGCTCAGATAAGAGAGCACATCATCGCCGGAAAGCTCAAAAAACATGAGGCACTTCCTTCCATACGCGCGCTTGCAAGCGATCTGCACATCAGCGTTATCACTGTTAAGCGTACGTATGAAGAGCTCAGCCGCGCGGGATTTTTGTATGCCGTACCGGCAAAGGGGTATTTTGTCGCAGAGGTCAGCGAGGCTGAGATAGCGCACACGGTATACAGCGCTGTCCGCCGGCATATGCAGGCGGCCTGCACTGAAGCGGTAAAAGTGAGCATACCGGCAGAGAAACTGCACCAACTTTTGGACGAAGTGAGGCTAGAGGCGGAGCAAGCGCGGCTCAAGACAGGCGCATTTACGGCTAGAGATGAGGTATGATGGAGGAGGATATGACAATGCAAGAAGCGTTACAATTGGAACATGTACATTTTACAATCGGGCGGAGAAAAAAAGCGTTTTCGCTCCGTGATATTTCTTTTTCCGTACCGCGGGGCTGCGTTACCGGTCTTATCGGGGAAAACGGAGCGGGTAAAACAACGTTGATGCGGCTCATTTTGAATATGTATGTACCGGATGACGGAGATATCAGGCTGTTCGGTACTGCTGCAAAGCGGGATAATACCCAAGCGCGGGATAACATAGGTTTTGTGATTGACCAAAGCTTTTTGCCGGCTCTGCATACCGCAAAAAGCGCGGGACGGTTTTTATCGAAAGTTTATTCAAACTGGGACAAGGAAGCATACGAGCGCCTCTTGCACGACTTTAAAATCCCTCCAAGCAAATTATTGGTCAAGCTGTCCTCGGGTACGGCGCAGAAAGTGCAGATTGCGATAGCGCTGTCGCACCATGCTGATCTACTCATCCTTGATGAACCGTTCAACTTTCTGGATCCCGTTGCCAAAAAGCAGTTTTTGGAGCTGCTGCAGGAATTTATGAAGGATCCTGAGCATGCCATACTCATTTCGAGTCACCAAACGGAAGAACTTGAAAAAATCTGCGACAATATTGCGTTTATCCACGAAGGAGAGTTGCTCTTTCATAAGAGCATAGAGGAGCTAAACGGGCATTACGGCATACTTAAAATCGGTGAAAGCGATTTTCAAAGTCTGCCGGCTCAAAGCTACATCGGATGGCGGAAAACGCCCTATGCTTACGAAGTGCTGACTGCGCACAAGGATTCCCCGCAATATGCCGGAATGGTATGCGAACAGGCGCAGCTTAAAGACATTATGTACTTTTATCTTGAAAAAGGAGAACGGCAATGAAAAAAATCAAAGCGCTCATACTGGGCACCTGCCGATCAACCGGTGGCATTTTCGGCGGTATTTTTTTTGGAGTAAGCGTTATAATCTGGTTGATCGCAGCGTTTGCTCCATCCTCAGTGCGGACTACGCTCTTTGTACAGAGTTTTGGATTCTTTTTTATCGCTCTATTCGGCGTAACACTGTTTGTGCAGGATCAATTTACAGGAACATTGGTACTACCTATCAGCGGACGGGATTTTGTTACGGCCAAGCTCCTCCAAATAGCGGGGATGCTTGCAGGCAGCTTTGCAGTGCTCTCCGCTATCTTCTGGGGAATGCTCGTTTTTTCCCGCACTGCATGGACTGTTTCTGTCTTTTATATACCGGCGGCGCTTTTTCCGATTTGCTGTACCGTTTTTATGCTGTTTTTCACCCTTATGCTTTTAGGAAAACCGCTCATCCTGTTAGGACAGTGGATAATCGTATGCGGAGGGCCGGGCTTTATAAGCGGCTTTTTCTCTACTTGGAAAACACCGCTTTATAAGGACCTTGTTGCCGTTCTTCCTGCATTACAGAAGCCGCGTCCTGCAGGATTACTTCTAGCGCTGTACTTAGTATGCGCAGCCCTTATCTTTATATTGTATAAACTCAGCGTGCGGAACTTCAACAAACTGCAATACAACCGGTTTTTATCGGTTGAGCGGAAAAGATAAAAGGAAACACCCTCTAAAGACCTTCGCGTCTTTAGAGGCTTCAGGTATTGATTCGCTGTGTTATCCGAAAGATCATGCGGCCACTGTTTTTCTATCTTGTACAAAACTCCGACGGCAATACGCCTGCATATTTTTTGAATTGAACGGAAAAACTTCCCGCATTTTTATAGCCGAGCCGATAAGCGATTTCCGCAACATAGAGATTGCTGTGTGTTAAAAGCTCGCAGGCTTTTTCCATCCTCTTTTGCGTTATATAGCCGGAGAATGTTTGCCCCGTAACCGCTTTAAACACATATTTGAATTTTGAAACGCTCATATATGCTTCGGCTGCCAGCTCTGATAATAAAAAGTTTTTTGACAAATGGGTATTCGCGTATTCCGTAATCCTTGCAACGGCACGCCTGTCGGAAGCTGCAATTTTCATGTCATCCGTACAGCGGAATTCTTCCGCCTTTTGAATAATGATTGCAGTCAGCTCATCGATCTTGCTTTTAAAAAAGAGCCGTGTACTGAGTTCATTTCCGTTAAAACTACGAATCCTGCTAAATACCGAAGCAATTTCCGGAATTACCACACCATACGGAAACACTTGCAGGTCTTTTTTTAAATCGACACTTTTTATGCCGAACTCTTTTTTGAGATAGGTTTCGTAATAATCCGGCAACAGCTGAACACCAATCACCTTTGCAGGAACGTCTTTTTTGATGACATACCGATACATTCTATTGCCCGGTGCATAATCGATATACTGCATTCCCGCCGATACATTCCCCTGCGGATAACGCCGGTCAGAGTCAATCGAATCATACTGCTGTATGATGATGGAATCCTCCGCCGGCACGGAATATTCAAAATCTCTGATATATGAATGTTCTGCAATGCATATACTCGCATAGGAATCGAGCTGATATACAGCGGTATATCCTTTGCCGTAGTCGGATGAGAATTGATAGGTATCAAAACATTCATTCAGCAACGCGCCTTTTTTTGTAAGTGTGCTGCCGGTATGTTCTATAAAACTTTGATAACTGTTGGTCAATTTTGAAAGTTCCTTATTCGTGCGGAGGGTTTAATACCCCGACGCTCGTGTCGGGGTTGTTGATTATAGGGCATCAGGATATAAAATGCAATGCGTGAACTACAGACGGAAGCGCAAGTCTTAGGGCGGCATATAATGAAGTATAATTAGAGACTATTGCCGTGTACAACATTTTTAGGTAGCTATAGTACGGAAGCCCTATCGGTTACTCCAGTTTATATTGCAAAAGTAAAATCCGTAGGGCTTCCCGATTTGCGGCGCCGAAATACTTACAGGCTGCTGCCATGTCTTTTTTGACCACAGAAGTGCTGACATAATAGCGATTTCCCAGAGCTTCGTAGGTTTCGCCTTGTTTAATCGAACCGAGGATAAATGCAATTTGCCGCTCCGAAAGTTCATAATCCGATAGTTTCAAGATTGAGCCTTTCGGCGGCAGTGTAATTGCAGCGGTTACCGTTTCGTTCGGCAGCAAAAGATACGAAAGCTTTCCTTCGAGTTTTTGATACAGTACAGCGCAAGTGGTAAGCCCGAATAGGGTTCCTAAGATTTCAAATATAACGAACGTAAATCCGAGGACGGGATAGATTGTTATAGTAACCAGCAGCCAGTAGATACCAAGCAATATCATCTTTTTTTTCCGATTGACGGCAAATTCTCCGTTTATAAAGCAGAGAACAATCCCTACACAAAGCAGCGAAGTTCCGATCCCCATAAATCCGACAAGGGCAGCATTGCCTGCTTCGACAAAAAAGACGATATAGGTTAAAAGCTTTTTTTCGGGGTGAAAGATAAGGATAATGGAAAGACACAGGCAGCACGCATTCAGCGCAGCTTTTATCAAACTCATATACGGTATAACGGATACGTATGGAATAGCTGCTTTGATATTCAGTACCATTGCAAAGGCCATCATACCGGCATTTAAAATATATAACAGCCGATTCGGGGCGAGCCATTTTCTTTTATTCATAGTCAATAGAGCATATCAAAAATACGGTAACAATTCTAGACTTTCAATGGATTACAGCTATGGTCTAATAGCATAACCATAGTTCTTTTTAAGCAACTGAGGTTCTTTTTAAGCAAAATTGTGGGCTTCTATAGTACGTTTTTGCTATTATACTGATGGAATAGTCTAACGGTCATGGAGGAGTATATGCGTAAATTTTATATCATTTTAGCTGGAATACTTTTCACCTTTTTATTTACGACCTGTAAGCAATTTACAGCAGATATAGAAGAAGATCTATCCTACTGGGCAAGCGAGGCTTTTATTACCGGCGACACTATACTCTCCGGTTATAAGACCGATACGAATAGTACGCGCTGCGTTGCATCCAAAGACGGCGCTGCGGTTACGCTTACCGTACGTAATCCAAAGGCGTTTTCTTTTGATATTCCTTCCATCACGGCGTCAAGTTTAATACATTTTAACGGACTTGCAGCCCAGCCGCAACACGGCACCGATTACACATTAAGACAGACAGGCCCAAACACGCTGAAACTCACCTACACGCAAGATTTTTTGGAGAAAAACGAACAGGGAACCGCTGATTTAGGCCCCACCATTGCGCTCAAAACGTCGGACGGCAGGGTGTTTAATAAGGCCTATACTTTCAGCATCAAATCGAACTCCCCGCCGCCTAAACCGGCAGTCGTAATTGCAAAAACAACAGAAACAACTTCTCATTATGTGCTCTGCTTTCAATTCGATACTACCGAAATGACAAGAACGATGGGAACCGGCACGGTACCGGTGCACAAGGATATTAGAAGCATCACAATAAACGGCTCCTCCTACGCTCTTTTATACAAAGATGACAACTCAGACTTTCAAAAACCTGCGGAAACTCATCCGATAGGCTCGTTTATCGAACATGGGAATGTAGCGTCATTAACCGCAACCGTACCGTCCGGAGCGTGGGTATTGTATTTTAAAACCGAGATAGCGGTAGAAAGCTCCAACGAGCAAACATCGTACACCATAACCTTGAGCGACGACAAAGGCGTTGTTTCGGACAGCGTTACCAAAGAGCTAGAACAGAAATTTAAAGTTACATTTGATTCACAAGGCGGAAGCTCCGTGCGCGCTCAGTATGTAGAAAACGGCGGTACGGTAACAAAGCCCTCACCGAATCCGACAAAAATGGGCTATGATTTCGGCGGCTGGTACGAATCTTCAACTTTCTCCGGATCGGCATGGGATTTTGACAACAACACGGTAACAAGCAATATGACGCTCTATGCAAAGTGGACGGCGAGTTCAAATACGCCCTATACGGTCAAGCATTATAAGGAATCGGTCAGCGGCGGCACCTACAACATTGCCGACACGGATAATGAAACGGGCACAACCGGCACAACTGCTGCCGTAACACTTAAAAGCTATACCGGCTTTGAAACCGGCACGTATACACCGGCAACGATAGCCTCAGATGGTAGTACGGTTGTACAGGTTTACTATAATCGAAAAACATACAACGTAAACTTCAGCGTAAACGGCTCAAACGGTAGTATCGCTGCAACCAACGTTATAGGCGGCTCTGCAACAGGAAGCACTGTTGCGGTAAAACACGGCGGCAGCGTAACCTTTACCGCTTCCCCTACTACCGGTTATGAAGTGGACAGCTGGACGGGCGCTACGGCAACACCGCCTAATAACACAACCGCAACGCTGACCGTAACCGCTAATACAACCGTAACGGTCTCGTTTAGGCAAAAAACCTACACCGTAAACTACAGCGTAGCGGGCGGACAAGGCAAGATTCAAGCCAATTCAGACGCTCCGACAACAAGCAGCAGCGTTTCAGTTGCGCACAACGGCAGCGTAACCTTTACCGCACATCCCGATAACGGTTGGGAAGTAGACAGCTGGACTGGAGCTACGGCAAATACGCCTAATACAACCGCAACGCTTTCCGGCGTAACCGGCGATAAAACCGTAACGGTTACGTTTAAGAAAACCTACACCGTAACGTTCAAGGTGGACGGCGGACACGGATCATTGAAAGGCGAATATAACGGCTCCGACAAAACGGCAGCCGGAAGCGGGCAAGAAACCTTTACCGTTCTGGACGGCGGAAGCGTAGCCTTTACCGCTCAGCCGTTTGCGCGTTATGCAATCCGGAGCTGGACGGTTTCTCCGGGCAATTTTACATCGGGCGGCACCGGCAGTGAGACAATGGCAACGCTTTCCAACATAACCGAAAATAAGACCGTAACAGTCACGTTTTTTGAGAATACGATAGAGGGGGGCTCCGAGGGATGGAAAAAGCTCAAAAAAGCGGTACAGGAGGCTCCGGCAGGAGGAACTATCATCATAGACGGCACGATAAGTGCGACGGACGCTCACGACAATAACGGCGAAATCGTTATAGACAAAAACCTCACCGTAAAAAAAGCGGACAGCGCAGCTTCTGCCGTGCTCGACGCAAACAAAAACGCAGGTGGCAAAACTGAGCACCGCATCTTCAAAGTAACCTCCGGTAAGCAGCTCACACTTGACAACCTGACGCTTAAAGGCGGCAAGGCAAATGCAGCGACAGACATGGATGAAAAGGGGAATGGCGGCGCAATTTACGCACACGGCGCAACCGTCAAAATAATAAACTGCATCCTTACGGACAACCAGGCGCGCAACAACGGCGGAGCTGTGTATGCAGTAAAGGACGGCGCCACTGTCGCTAAGGTAGAAATCAGCAACAGTAACATCAACAAAAACACGGTAACCGTAAACTCCGGCTTCGGCGGCGGCATCTTTATCAACGATGACTGCATATTGACGCTTGCTGGTACCACGATTAGCGAAAATGAGGCAGCGAGGGGCGGCGGTGTGCGTGCAAATAGATCAACCATCACAATGACAGCCTGCATCATTAAGGAAAACAAGGCGACAAACGGCAGCAGCCTAGACGGAGGCGGCGGCGTGTATACCAATAGGGGAACGCTCACGATGACAGACAACTGTGAGATTAGAGGCAACACGTCACACGGAAGTGCACACGGCGGCGGCATGATTATTGAGGGCACAGACGTCACGATGAAAGACTGCACCCTTACGGGTAACACGGCGGAGACTAAAGGCGGCGGCGTGTGGCTCAAATACGGCACCTTTAAGATGCAAGGCTCCACAACCGTTACCCTCGATAACGGAACCGGTAAAAACGATGTGTATTTATGGGATGTGAATGCACAGAAGGACAACAAGATTACCGTAACCGGCGCATTGACACACAGCCCGGCCGCACGGATAACGCCTAATAACTACAGCGAAGGCGAAGTTGTTGTAGAGGGTGCCTCCGCCGAAGAAGCGAACTTTACGGTAACGCCGAACGGCGGCGAAACATGGCGGTGCGAAAAGGTAGGCAACCAGCTCAAGCTAAAGAAGAACTGACGGCGACACCGACGTTACGATTAAAATAAGCTGGAAAGAGTAAGTTCAATGAATAATGGGTAATCAATTTATAATGTGTAATTGATAATTTGTAATTACCCATTATCAATTACTAATTGATTCGACCTCTGCTTGGGTAAGGCCGGTGGCTTGTGCTATCTTTTGCACGGAATCGCCGAATTGCTTTAATATGCGTGCCGTTTCGAGCGCTTTTTGGCGGGAACCTTCAACAATGCCGAGCGATTTGCCTTCGGCTAGGCCCCATTCGGCACCCGCTTTAAACTGAACTTCTGAAATAGTAGCGATATCGCTTTTCAGCTTCATACGGGATTCATAGAGCTTTCGCTCTACCGGATTAAGTGTTAATACGTCTATCTGCTCATTCAACATTTGCAATATCGGAGAAGTTGCGGCTATCATTGCTCGCTCCTTTTTATCGTCTGTGTTTATAAACTGTAGCCAGTTTATCAGCTTTTGTTGATTTCCGATAGTCTCTTGCTTCAAGTCTGCTTGACTTGCCAATGAAAGATTCAAAAAATGTATCTCAAGCACATCCGTCAACATGCTATGCGCTGCTTTTTCTTGCAATACATATTCTGAGTGAACAGCATTATTAAGCCGGAACCCATCTGCAATGATATTGATGGTGATGCACTTGTGAAGGCTATTATAAGATTCTCCTGACTTAAAATCAGCCGTATACATTTTTGCCCAGTAAAAAAGTGTTCGCTTCACAAATGATGCATTCCATGACGCTTGTATTTCAATATCGATAACAGTACCGTTGGACAATTTAAGTTTTACATCAAGGATGCCGGTTTTATCGGTTACGGTATCTTTGGTAAGTTCCTTGTCCAGCAGTTCAAGGTCTGTAATCGTACCGGCAGGAATATCCAGTACGCATTCAAGAAAGTCCTGCAAGCAGCTTTTATTTTCTTCCGAGCCGAGCAAGCGTTTGAACAAATAATCATTTTTAAGGGTTAATCTATAAGTGTCTTCCATTTTTGCCTCCGTGAATACATACCCTCTATATGTATCACCGAAGGCAAAAGTGGCTAAGAAAATGCGGAAAATTCATCATTTTTAATTAAAAATGAGTAAATGGAAATACGGCAGCGACACCGATGTTACGATTAAAACAAGCTGGAAAGAGTAAATAGTAAGGGAAGGAAAGACACTTTTTTCGGATAAAAGAGTCTTCACCTCGAAACTTCGTTGGTTGTAACCTTCCCTTCGACTCTTCCTATCTTCAAAATAACCGCTTAGGGTTATCACCCTAAGAACCCGCCTTTATCTCAAAGAGTTTTCAATCTACCAAATCATCATTACTCTCCGCGTTCTTGGCGTCCTCCGTGGTTTTATTTTAGTTAACCGCCAAGCCCGCAGAGTACGCAAAGTTTTTTGTAAAGACTACCTGCTCAACTTTCCCCAATTCCCGCTGCGTCCTTAGCGCTCTCCGCGGTTCTATTTTAGTTAACCGCAGAGTACGCAGAGATCGCAAAGGATTCGGTAAAGATTACCTGTTCAACTTTCCTCAATTCCCTCCGCGTACTTTGCGCTCTTTGTGGTTTTATTTAATTAACCGCAAAGTTCGCAGGGAACGCAAAGACTTCGGTAATGGTGTTCAACTCAAAGCTATTTACCCATTATCTATTGGATTACAGCTTCTCTATTTCTGCTTGGGTAAGTCCGGTGGCTTGTGCTATCTTTTGCACGGAATCGCCGAATTGCTTTAATATGCGTG
>CAJPOL010000013.1 GCA_905372265.1 uncultured Treponema sp.
AACGAGAAGATTGCCTCGATAGAGTATTGCAGTCGTTATAATGCGGAATCCCTGCGTGAACCAATGCACAGTATTGCAAAATCTCTACAAATCTGTTATGCTCTTTCCATATTACTGGACGATTAACTCAGCGGTAGAGTGCTACCTTCACACGGTAGAAGTCACTGGTTCAAACCCAGTATCGTCCAAAGTGTAAGATTTTTTATCAATTATTATTAAATCTTTCTATTGCATGGTGCCGCAAGAGCATATCGGCAAGTACGCATGCAGTCATCGCTTCGATAACCGGCATAATCCGCCGGTAAAGGCATACATCATGACGCCCCTGAATGCAAATACGTGTGTATTCTCCTGATTGACTGAGGGCTGTTTGCTGCTGCATGATTGACGGCACCGGCTTTACCGCAACATGAAAAACAATATCGTTTCCATCTGAGATGCCGCCTGCTATTCCGCCGTGCCGGTTTTGAGTTACTTGGTTTGCTTCCGAGCCGGTCATAGCAGCCAAGGCAAAACCTGCGCCGAAAGCGATCCCTTTTACGCTGCCGATGGATAATACCGCCTTTGCAAGCTCCGCCTCAAGTTTGTCGAATACCGGCTCTCCTAAACCGGCAGGCGCATTCCGTACCGTGCACTGCAATAATGCTCCGGCGGAATCCCCTGCTTCCCGTAAAGCGGCTAGTTTTTCAGTAATTGCCGCAGGCAGCGGATCATGCAGGCGCAGCGGGCTGCACGGAATTCCGGCAATGGCGGTTGCTGCCGTATCAATGTTCAGCGGGCGCTTCCCATCCGTATAACGGGCGATGATTTTTTTTGCGACGGCGCCTGCGGCAATCCGCGCAGCGGTTTCGCGCCCTGAGGCGCGTCCGCCGCCGCGCCAGTCGCGGCGGCGGTATTTTGCCTCGTAGGCAAAATCCGCATGACCCGGCCGGTACACTTCTTTGAGCGGTTCGTAGTCATGCGGACGCGCATCGGTATTGCGGATAACCACAGCGATCGGCGTCCCAAGCGTTTTTCCTTCAAATACACCGGAAAGCAGCTCCGGTATATCGGCTTCTTCACGCGCCGTTTCGTATGGTCCGGCCGGTTTGCGGGCGGCAAGTGCTTGTATAAAATCTTCAACCGACAAAGGGATCCCAGCAGGGCATCCGTCAATAACAACTCCTATTGCCGCCCCATGGCTTTCACCGAACGTGGTAACCTTGAGCAGTGTTCCAAATGTATTTCCGGCCATCAGCTTTTCATTACGCTAAAGCGATAAAAAAAACGGCACAAGATTTTGTTCTTGTGCCGTCTCTATATTCTTATTTTGCAAACCGCTGGCCGAATGCTTTGCATTTTTCCTGCGCTTCAGCATCAGGGTCATCATAAGCGATAAGGCCTTCCTCAAATAAATCGGCTCCCGCTGATTTTACCCGACTCATCCATGTCTGCATCCATTCGCCGTCAGCCCATTCATACGAACCGAACAAGGCAACTTTGCGTCCGGACAATTTTCCTTCGATTGATGCAAAGAACGGTTCAAACTCATCCGGTTCCAACTCTTCGGAACCCATTGCAGGACAGCCGAATGCAATTTTATCATAGCTTTCCAATTTGTCGGCGCTGAATTCCGCAACAGGGAACAGTTCAGCTTCAGCTCCGCCTGCTTTCAAGCCTTCCATAATGCAATTTGCCATTGTTTCGGTATGACCGGTTCCGCTCCAAAAGACTACTGCAATCTTTGCCATAAAAAACTCCTTAAGTGTGTGATGAAAGGCTCAATGACTTCCGTAAGGTTCTTCAATCATTGGCCATTATGCGGCATGAATAATTTCGGAGATACTCATACCGTTTTTTATCTGTAAAGCAAAATGCTCTTTACATTCCGTGTATCGGTGGAATATCTTTTTTGCGTATTCGGGATTACTATATACTTTCCAATACCCGCAAAAAAGGCATTCTTTCCCTTCTCGTTTAATATACTGCAAAACATCATCAAAAGGATAGCCTAAAAAGAAACCGATTTCATGTGGAAAAGCTGCTTTCTCATATCCTGAGGTTTTGCAGGCTATTATCCGCTCTTTTAGTTTTTCAATACAAACTTCTACGCCTTTTTCCGGATTGTAGCCGAATGATTGCAGGATGTTCGCAACGTTTCGTGTAAAAAAAGAACCGGTCAGCAGTTGTTTCCGGTATACCAGTACTAAGGTGCGTTGACGGCATATGCACAACGGCGTAAAATAAACATCGGATGCATTGCATACCGCATTATATGCAGTGCACCAATGCGGGTCGGTACCTGCAAACGAAACAAGGTTTGCAGGTTTGATTCCTGCAAGGCACGGTGCTGCATGGTGCGCCAATATCCGTTCAACGTAAGCGAGCGGTAACATATGTACATTATGCACATAGAATATGAAAAAAGTCAACTCTCATGCTGAATCTCTGTGTAGGGGCGCTGTTACTGTATTCAATAGTATATCCGTCTTTACTGTAAGAGCTATATACATCTTTATGATTATATCCCGATATGTCCTACGACATTAATCAGCACTGAAAAGGCTGTTACTATCAGAAATGCAATTGTATATACGGGTTTATATCCATTAAGAAAAATCGAGATAGCAATGCTTATCATAAGCATACCTGAAATTATAAAAGAATATTTTTTAAGAAAATCCAGAATCATATCACTCCTTTATGCTTTCGGCAAATAATACGGCTTCCGTATGATGATGTCCTGTCAGAGCAAGAAATATTTTTCCTTCTATTGCATAATTCCGGCCTTCTGTAAACCGAAACTGCATTAGTCTTTGACTGCGGATAATTTGAATCGAACGTATACATAATTCTTTTCCGTCTATTGTTATAACGAATGGGTGATGTAACGTTAAAACAGGATGTTTTTCTATGCTGTCGATTTCCGGTGTTTCGCCATAATTAGGCGGACCATAATACTGCACTATCGCTACCGTACCTATTAACGTTACCGGTACTTCATCGATTTTCCCTCCCTCACTGCTCAAACAATGAATCAAGCTGAAGAATAATATCCATGAAATACTCCGCTTTTTTCTCAACAAATTAAACGGTTTCATAATCACTTTCTCCTTTTTAGATTTTACTATCCTTTCAGCAGCATTTTTCACCGCTTAATGAATAATAGTCTTTTTATAAATATTCCAAACGCCTCAATGTAAAATAATTTCATTATTTTCAATTGCATATTCTATAGGAAACAGTATCTCATTGCCGGCGGCCGTTGGATATGGTGAGGTCTTTTTTTCATAAAAAAACTTCTTTATCATGCGCGCTATCACATAAGACGGCGTTTTTCTGCTGTTTTGCGTTCTCAGCTGAATCCCTGATTAAATATTCTCCTTTGCTTGACATTTTTTATTCAAAATAGTATAAATGCTCCATTCAATTGGATAGATGGGGTATTGCCGTTTATCCGGTATTCTTTAAGAGTTTTCCGGCGCCGTAAAGCCTTTTAGGGCAGGCTGCTGTGTTAATCCTACGGATTTCGTTGGGGTTAAGGGTGTGCCTATTACTCTGTAGGATGCCAAACCAGTCATCAAAGCGGAGCTTTTGGTGGTGATCAGGTGGGTCCGAAGCGGGCTTGTCGAATTATTATGGCAGGCTTATTCAGTATGTTCTTAATTAGTGTTTTGTCCTGTCTGATTGTTCACCGTCTTTTTTTCTGTTCTGTGATGCAAAGTTATTTTTGAAGTGCATTTGTGAAGTTTTTTTAGGATGCTTCTTGCATTTCGGTATAAAATGATCTCGCTGTTTGATGGGCGGGGATTTGTTAGTTGCCTATTGTCTGTTAGGAGGATTTACATGGCAAAGGAAAAGTTCGAGAGAACAAAAGTTCACATGAATGTTGGTACTATCGGTCACGTTGACCATGGTAAAACAACTCTTTCGGCAGCGATCACTACATATTGTGCGAAGAAGTATGGTGATAAGCTTCTAAAATATGATGAG
Organism: uncultured Treponema sp.; assembly: GCA_905372265.1. Taxonomy (GTDB): domain Bacteria; phylum Spirochaetota; class Spirochaetia; order Treponematales; family Treponemataceae; genus Treponema. Next base: position 3,973 of record CAJPOL010000013.1, read on the forward strand.
ATTGATAATGCGCCGGAAGAAAAAGAGCGCGGTATTACGATTAATACCCGGCATTTGGAGTATCAGTCCGACAAACGTCACTATGCACATATTGACTGTCCTGGTCACGCTGACTATGTTAAAAACATGATCACCGGTGCTGCGCAGATGGATGGTGCGGTGCTTGTTGTTTCTGCTCCTGATTCTGTTATGCCTCAGACGAAAGAGCATATCCTGCTTGCTCGTCAGGTTGGTGTTCCTTCTATTATTGTATTCCTTAATAAGGTTGATCTTGTTGATGATCCTGATTTGATTGAGCTTGTTGAAGAAGAAGTTCGTGAGACTCTTTCAAGTTACGGCTTCCCTGCCGATACGCCGATTATCAAGGGTTCTGCCTTTAAGGCGTTGGCTGACGGTGCTTCTGTTGAGGATACTGCTTGTATCGAAGAATTGCTTCAAACTATGGATAGCTACTTTGCAGACCCTGTTCGTGATGATGCGAAGCCGTTCTTGATGCCGATTGAAGATATCTTCACTATCTCAGGACGCGGTACAGTTGTTACCGGGCGTATTGAGCGTGGTGTTATCAATCTGAACGAAGAAGTTGAGATTGTCGGTATTAAACCGACGAAAAAGACGGTTATAACCGGTATAGAGATGTTTAATAAACTGCTTGATCAAGGTATGGCGGGTGATAACGTTGGGCTTCTTCTTCGTGGTGTTGATAAGAAAGAAGTTGAGAGAGGTCAAGTTCTGGCTAAGCCCGGTACGATTCAGCCTCACACTAAATTTGAAGCTCAGATTTATGTTCTTTCTAAAGATGAGGGCGGTCGGCATAGTCCTTTCTTCTCCGGGTATCGTCCGCAGTTCTATTTTAGAACGACCGATATTACGGGGACCATTACTTTGCCTGAGGGTGTTGATATGGTTAAGCCGGGTGATAATACGAAAATTATCGGTGAGCTGATTCATCCTATCGCAATGGATAAGGGGCTTAAGCTTGCTGTTCGTGAAGGTGGGCGGACTATTGCCTCCGGACAGGTTACGGAGATATTGGCGTAAGACTGAATGAGGCGGTCGAATAGTATTGTTCGATCGCTTGTTTTTGTGCGGAGGAAGTATGTCTAAAGAGAAGATTCGCGTTAAGTTGCGCGGATTTGATGTTGAGTTGGTGGATCAGAGCTCTAAGGCGATTGTACAAGCGGTTCAAAGGGTTGGGGCGAAGGTTTCGGGTCCGATTCCGCTTCCAACTCGAATTAATAAATTTACGGTGTTGCGCTCTCCTCACGTAAATAAAAAATCGCGTGAACAGTTTGAGATGCGGACGCATAAGCGGTTGATCGATATTATTGAGCCTTCGGCAGAGGTTATGAATGCGCTTATGGCGCTTGAGCTTTCTGCCGGCGTTGATGTGGAGATTAAGCAATAGGGAAGCGGTAGACGGCATTTAATCAGGATGTGCGTACCGAAGAAGTGTAGGCTTCTTGAGGAGTTTTGAATTATGGTTGGTCTGATTGGAAAGAAAATCGGCATGACGCAGTTGTTTGATAGTGAGGGGCGGTTGACGCCTGTTACTGTGCTGCAGGTTGAGCCGAATACTGTTGTCGCAGTAAAAAGCGCAGAGCGTTTCGGTTATGGGGCGGTTGTGCTTGGTGTCGGCGGTTTGAAAGAAGGGCGTGTGTCAAAAGTGTATGCAAATCAGTTCGCTGATGGTGTTGCGCCGATGCGTCTTTTAAAAGAATTTAGAGGTTTTGATAAAGAGGTTTCTGTTGGGTCTACGATAGGTGTTGAATTGTTGGAATCGATTCGCTATCTTGATGTAACGGCGGTTTCAAAAGGTAAAGGGTTTCAGGGTGTTGTAAAACGCTGGGGGTTTGGCGGCGGCCGTGCATCGCATGGTTCAAAATTTCATCGTGAGCCCGGTTCGACGGGGCAGTGTACAAGTCCCGGTCGGTCGTTTAAAAATGTAAAAATGCCCGGTCATATGGGCGCCGAGCGGGTAACTGTGCAGAATTTGCGGATTGAGAAAATAGATCCTGAATTGGGTGTTGTTATGGTGCGCGGTTCCGTTCCCGGTAAAAAGGATGCGGTTATCTTTCTGAGGTCCGCTGTAAAACGGGAAAAATAACGGCAGGAGAAGAGAATGGAAAAGACAGTCTATTCGATTGACGGCAAAGAGTTGCGGAAAATCGAGCTTGATGATGCAGTGTTCGGCCTTCCGGTAAATGAAGATGTGATTTACTATGCCGTTACAAATGAGTTGGCGAATATGCGTATCGGTACGGCATGTACCAAGGGACGTGCTGAGGTGAACGGCTCGAATGCGAAGCCTTATAAGCAAAAGGGAACCGGGCGCGCTCGGCGCGGCGATAAAAAATCTCCGGTTCTTGTTGGCGGTGGTACGATTTTTGGTCCGAAGCCGCGTGACTATCGATATGCTATTCCTAAGAAAGCAAAGCGGCTTGCGATGAAGTCTATTTTGAGTTTAAAAGCTCAGGATGATAGGCTTGTGGTGGTTGAGGATTTTACGGTTGAAAGCGGGAAAACAAAAGATCTTTCAAAAATTTTGAAATCGTTTGTTCAGGGTGAGCGAACGGTGGTTATTCTGAACGATAATGATGTAATGTTAAAACGTGCCGGTAGAAATATACCAACGCTTTCGTTTTTGACATATAATCGGCTTCGTGCGCATGATCTTTTTTATGGGCGGAAAGTGCTGATGTTGGAGTCCGCTGTAAAGAGCCTTTCAAGCTTTTATGCTGTGGGGGAGGTTGATTAATGAATTACGCTGATATTATCATAGCTCCCGTGCTTACGGAGAAGTCAAATGAAATGCGCGAGCAGCGGAAATATGTTTTTAAAGTTGATTCGCGCTCCACGAAATTGGAAATTAAGGAAGCGGTGCGGAAGCTCTTTAATGTGAAAGTTGAAAAATGCACTGTTATTAATGTTGATGGGAAGATGCGCCGCGTTCGCTATCGTGCGGGGAAAACCTCGTCGTGGAAAAAAGCTATTGTTACGCTTGCTGCAGGCGAATCGATTAAAGTTTTTGAAGGTGCATAACAGCACTTATCGCTGCTTTGAAGGGGAAGATAAATGGCTCTTAAATTATATAAGCCTATAACACCGGGTATGCGCGGCAGGGTTGATTTGCTGCGTGATGAAATTACTGCCCAAAAGCCTGAAAAAAGCCTTACAACAGGAAAAAAATCAAATGCAGGGCGTGATAGTAATGGTCGTATTTCCGTCCGTCATCAAGGCGGCGGTCATAAACGGAAGTATCGCGAGATTGATTTTAAGCGGAATAAATACGGTATTCCCGGAACGGTGCGGACGATTGAATATGATCCGAACCGCAGCGCGAATATTGCGCTTGTTTTTTATGCAGACGGTGAAAAACGGTATATTCTTGCTCCGAAGGGACTGTCTGTGGGTCAGAAAGTTATGAGCGGAGCAATGGCTTCACTTGAACTTGCGAATGCGTTGCCGCTTGAGTCGATTCCGGTCGGTTTTACCGTGCACAACGTCGAGCTTACTCTCGGTAAAGGCGGTCAAATGGCTCGTTCCGCCGGCGCGGCGGCGTTGATTGCGGCAAAAGAAGGTGATTATGTAACACTGAGGCTGCCGTCAGGTGAAACGCGGCTTGTGCATAAGAAATGTTATGCTACGATCGGCGAAGTTGGAAATGCCGAACACATGAATATCAATCTTGGAAAAGCCGGCCGTGCCCGCTGGCGCGGTGTCCGTCCGTCGGTGCGCGGTATGGCGATGAACCCTGTTGATCATCCTTTAGGCGGTGGTGAAGGGCGTGGAAAAGGCCGGAATCCTGTTACCCCGTGGGGACAGCCGTGTAAGGGGTATAAGACTCGGAAGAAGAGAAATACTTCGGATCGATTTATTGTTTCGCGGCGGAAATAGGGAGTAGAAAATGTCAAGATCTGTTAAGAAAGGGCCTTTTGTAGAAAAAAGCCTCTATAAAAAGGTTGTTGAAATGAGTAAGTCGGGAGATCAGAAGTCAAAGAAGATGGTGAAATCTTATTCCCGCTGCTCTACAATTATACCTGAAATGGTCGGTTTTACTATTTCTGTGTATAACGGTAAATCGTGGATTCCTGTGTATATCACTGAGGAATTTGTTGGGCATAAGCTTGGAGAGTTTGCTCCTACCCGTATTTTTCGCGGGCATGGCGGCTCGGACAAGAAAGTAGGAAAATAGTAGGTGAGGATGATGACTGAAAAAAGCGGTTACCGGGCTACGACTAAATATCTTATTGCTTCTCCGACAAAGATTAGGCCTGTTGCAAATGTGATAAAGCGTAAGCTCTATACGGATGCAATGGCGATTTTGGAGCATATGCCTCAAAAAGGAGCTGCGCTGATTTCTCAGACATTGAAATCGGCGGCCTTCAATGCGCTGGATAGTAATAAAAAACTTGACGAAGATATGCTTTATGTTAAAGAGATTCGTATTGATGAAGGACCGAGATTAAAACGCTTGTGGTGCCGCGGGCGCGGACGTGCGGATGTTCAATTAAAACGAATGTGTCATATCACGGTGATAGTCGATGAAAAGGCAGGTGCATAAATATGGGACAAAAAGTAAATCCTATCGGTTTAAGACTTGGTATTAATAAAACATGGTCATCTCGATGGTATGCGCCTCCGAAAGAATATGCCGATTTATTGCACGAAGATTTGCAGATCCGTGCGATGGTGCAGACCTTGCCGGAGTGTAAAAATGCCGATATCGCTGCAATTGAAATTATCCGGCATCCGCAGCGTGTAACAATCGTTATCCATACGGCTCGTCCGGGGGTGATTATCGGTACTAAGGGCGCCAATATTGAAAAAATCGGCGTTGCTATCCAAAAAGAACTGAATAAAAAGGTTCAGATTAAGATTAAAGAAATTAAACGTGCTGAACTGAATGCTTCATTAGTAGCGCAGAATGTTGCCCGTCAGTTGATGGGGCGCGCCTCTTTTAGAAAGGCTTTAAAACAGGCGTGCTTTTCAACAATGAAGGCCGGTGCGCAGGGTATTAAGGTGCGTGTTTCTGGCCGTCTCGGCGGCGCTGAGATGTCTCGTACTGAGGAGATGAAAGAAGGGCGTACTCCGCTGCATACGCTGCGTGCGGATATTGATTACGGCTTTGCTGAAGCTCACACTACGTATGGAAAAATCGGCGTAAAAGTCTGGCTGTATAGCGGTATGATGTACGGTAACGATCAAAAAGATGATGCCGGTTTGCTATTAAAAAAACAGCGTAAGGAACGCGCTCCCCGGTCTGAGAAAGGCCGTGCGGAACATGCGGAAGCGGGGAGGGATTAAACAATGGCTTTAAGTCCTAAAAGAGTAAAGTATCGTAAGATACAGCGCGGTAGAGTGAAGGGCAAGGCGACGCGGTGCAATCATATTGATTTCGGCGAATTCGGCTTGGTGGCGCTTGAGCCGTTCTGGCTTACGAATCGCCAGCTGGAGGCTGCGCGTGTCGCCTTAAACAGAAAGGTAAAACGCGGCGGAAAATTATGGATTCGAGTGTTCCCTGATAAACCGTATACAAAGAAACCTGCAGAAACGCGTATGGGTAAGGGGAAGGGTGCTCCCGAATACTGGGTTGCTGTCGTTAAGCCTGGTACGGTGCTTTTTGAGCTCGCCGGTGTAGAACGTTCGCTTGCCGAAGCGGCTATGCTTTTGGCTGGCAGTAAGCTCCCCTTTAAAACACGCTTTGCCGAACAGCCGCGTGAAAATTAAAAGGGAGGTGTTAAAGTGAAAAAAACATCTTATAAAGACTTGTCCCTTGCTGAGCTGCTTGCAAAGCGGGATGAGCTTAAACAAAAATATATGGATTTGAGGTTTCAGTTTGTAGTGGGACATGTAGAAAACCCTATGCTGAAACGGTCTATGCGCCGTGAGATCGCGGCGGTAAATACATTTATCCGGCAGAAAGAATTGGCCGGTGTAAGTGCAAAGTAGGAGCAGGCCCGTGGAAGAAGCAACGGCAAAAAAGAAATCCGGGAACCGCGAGTTTGTTGGACTGGTAACGAGCGATAAAATGGATAAAACCATCGTTGTTAAAGTTGCCGCCAAAAAACTTCATCGGCTGTATAAGAAATATGTGCTGAGCAGTAAAAAGTATAAAGCGCATGATGAACAGAATACGGCCCACGTCGGAGATACGGTGCGTATTGTAGAAAACCGTCCGATCAGCAAAGAAAAGTGTTGGCGTTTGGCGGAAATTATTGAACGCGCAAAGTAACGAGTAAGGAGCGTCTGTCATATGGTTCAAGTAGAAACACGATTAAACGTTGCCGATAACTCGGGAGCAAAAATAGTTGAGTGCATTAAGGTACTCGGCGGAACACATCGGCGCTATGCCGGTATCGGTGATATTATTGTAGTTGCAGTGAAGGATGCTCTTCCTACATCTACAATTAAGAAAGGTTCGGTGGAGAAAGCGGTTATCGTTCGGGTGTCGAAAGAATACCGCCGCCCTGACGGAACATATATCCGTTTTGATGACAATGCTTGTGTGCTGGTTGACGCGAATAAAAACCCTAAGGGAAAGCGCGTGTTCGGCCCTGTCGCCCGTGAGCTGCGTGATATGGATTTTATGAAAATCGTATCGCTTGCGCCGGAAGTTCTATAGGAGATTGAGTATTATGGAAGGAAAAATCAAGATCCGTAAGAATGATACGGTTGAAGTTATTGCAGGCCGCGAAAAAGGAAAGCGGGGAGCGGTTGTCCGTGTGTTGCGCAGTACGAATAAAGTCATTGTTCAAGGCGTGAATATGGGCAAAAAGACATTGAAAAAGCGTTCTCAGCAGGATCAAGGCGGAATTATTGAGCTTGAAATGCCGATCCATATCTCGAATGTTATGCTCGTCGGTAAAAAAAGCGGGCTGACGCGTGTCGGGTATAAAATGGACGGTGATAAGAAAGTGCGGATTGGCCGTAAAGGTGGAGAAGTATTATAATGAGTAATTATGTACCACGGCTTAAAAAAGTTTATACGGAAAAAATAACGCCTGAACTTACCAAAGAATTCGGTTATACTACTATTATGCAGGTGCCGAAGCTGGTAAAAATTGTGCTGAGTATGGGCGTCGGTGAAGCGCTTACCAATAGGAAGCTGCTTGATGCAGCTGTAACCGATCTCGGTACCATTACCGGCCAAAAGGCAGTAAAAACGAAAGCAAAGAAAAGTATTGCTAACTTTAAACTGCGTGAAGGGCATGAAATCGGTGCGATGGTAACACTGCGCGGTGCGCGGATGTATGAATTTTTAGACCGTTTTATCAATATAGCATTGCCCCGCGTTAAAGATTTTCGCGGTGTTAATCCTAATGGATTTGACGGTAGAGGAAATTACTCACTCGGCGTTACCGAACAAATTATTTTCCCTGAAATTGACTTCGATAAAATTGAAAAGATTGCAGGGTTAAATATTAACATTGTAACAACAGCAAAAACCGATAAGGAGGCGCGTGCACTCCTGCTAAGATTCGGTATGCCCTTTAGAAAATAAGAGAGGTTTTCATGGCAACAACAGCAATGATAAATAAAGCGAATAGTACGCCTAAATATTCTACGCGTCAGTACAACCGCTGTAGAGTATGCGGCCGCCCGCGCGGATATATGCGGAAATTCCAAATGTGCCGTATTTGTTTTCGGAAATTAGCAAGCGAAGGCCAAATTCCCGGCGTTACAAAATCAAGTTGGTAGGAGGAGAAAATGAGCGTTTCAGATCCCGTCGCAGATATGCTTACAAAGATTCGGAATGCAGCTGCAGCCGGTCATGAGAAAGTTGACGTGCCTTCTTCAAAACTTAAACTTGAAATTGTGAAGATTTTAAAAACGGAAGGTTTTATTAAGAACTTTAAGCGTATTAATGACGCAGGTGAAAATACTATCCGCATGTTTTTAAAATATGATGATAAGGAATTGCCTGTTATCCATGGTATTGAGAGAGTATCGACACCGGGTCGGCGGGTTTATTCAGGATATAAGATGCTGCCGCGTGTTTATAATGGATACGGTACCCTTATTCTTTCAACTTCGGTTGGCGTGATAACCGGTAAACATGCGAGCGAGAAGCAGGTGGGCGGCGAGCTTATCTGTAAAGTGTGGTAGGAGGCTGCTATGTCGAGAATTGGAAAATTACCGGTAGCGGTTCCTGCCGGAGTAAAAGTCAGTGTCGCAAATGGATTGCTGACGGTTGAAGGCCCCAAGGGAAAGCTTTCCCGTACCTATAACCCTCTTGTTGAAGTAACCGTTAAGGATTCTTCCATTTCCGTTACCCGTAAAAATGAGACGAAAGAGGCTCGTTCCTTTCACGGGTTGTATCGGAATCTTATCAATAACATGGTAGTAGGAGTTAGTCAGGGGTTTTCAAAAACACTGGTTATCAACGGTGTCGGTTACCGTGCTGAAGTACAGGGCAAAATGCTGGTAATGGCTTTGGGTTATTCAAATGATTTTATTGCACTTATTCCCGATGGCCTTGAAGTAAAAGTTGAACCGCAGGGAAATAAGGTGATTATCTCCGGTACGGATAAGGAGAAGGTCGGCGAGTTCGCTGCTCAGATCCGTAAGTTGAGATTGCCTGAACCTTATAAGGGCAAAGGTATTCGCTATGAAACCGAAGTTATCAAACGCAAAGTCGGTAAGACCGGTGTTAAATAAGGATAGGTGCTATGTTTAAAAAGCGGAACGAGAAAGACAGAAAGAGGTTTAAGCGTAAGGTTCATATCCGTAAGCGGATTTACGGAACAGCGGAGCGTCCGCGTATGACTGTGTTTCGCAGCAATAAAAACATTTCTGTACAGGTTATTGATGATGATGCGCGTAATACCGTTGCATCAGTTTCAACCCTCGAGAAAGATTTTCAGGCGTTGAAAGCGAATATTGAGTCTGGGGCAAAGATCGGAGAAGAACTGGGCCGGCGCCTCAAGGAGAAAAACATAACCGCAGTAGTCTTTGATCGGAACGGCTATTTGTATCATGGCGTGGTACAAGCGGTTGCAGACGGCGCCCGGAAAGCGGGAATACAATTCTAGGAGCGGATATGGATCGTCAGAAAGATTTTAATAAAGACAGTTCACATCGCGAGAAAGAGCTGGTAGAAAAGCTGGTTAAACTTAATCGAACTGCAAAAGTAGTAAAAGGCGGACGCCGTTTTTCTTTTTCTGCTTTGACAGTTGTCGGTGATCAGAACGGCCGTGTCGGTTTCGGTTTCGGTAAAGCGAATGATGTGAGTCAAGCCATTAAAAAAAGCATTGAAAAAGCGAAGGCCAATATGATTCGCATTCCGCTGAAGAACGGTACGATTCCTCATGAAGTGCAGGCAAAGTTTAAAGGTTCTTCGGTTCTATTACGGCCGGCTCGTTCCGGTACGGGAATTATTGCAGGCGGCACCATTCGTGCAATTATGGAGGCTGTCGGAGCTGCAAATGTTCTTTCAAAATCCTTAGGTTCCAATGCTGCAGTGAATGTGGTACGGGCGACTTTTGCGGCCGCTTCTGAACTGATGGATGCAAAGACTATCGCTAAAAACCGCGGTAAAACGCTGTCGGAAGTATGGGGGTAGCGGCATGGAAAAGAAAATTCGGATTACATTAGTTAAAAGCACCATCGGGCAGAGAAAACCGGTGTGCGCAACCGTCCGTTCGTTAGGACTTGGGAAATTGCATTCTACTGTTGAACATACTGCATCTCCTGCAATTTTGGGTATGGTGCGGGCGGTTTCTCATTTGGTTCAAACAGAGGAGCTGAATTAATGTCTGATTTTGTGTTAAACGCTCCAAAAGGAGCAAACAAAAAGAAACGTATTGTAGGGCGCGGTTCTTCATCAGGGCGCGGTACAACATCCGGGAAAGGAAATAAGGGGCAGAATGCCCGTTCCGGCGGTAAAACGTATATCGGATTTGAAGGCGGACAGATGCCGCTTTATCGCCGCATCGCAAAAAAAGGGTTTTCCAACTATCCTTTTAGAGAAGAGTATCATGTTGTCAATTTATTTGCGCTTGATGCAAAATATTCCGACGGGGAAACTGTTAATAAGGAAACACTTGCAGCAAAAGGGCTAGTAAAAAAACGGAGCGCCTTAGTGAAAATTCTCGGTTCCGGTGATCTGACAAAGAAGTTGACGGTAGACGTTGATAAGGTGTCTGCACAAGCTCAAGCAAAGATAGAGAAAGCCGGCGGAACGGTTGTCAAGGCAGACCGGTAAACGGGGCGGGTTTTATACATGGCTAATAATGCATTTGTAAATGTGTTTCGGATAAAAGAATTACGGGAGCGTATTCTTTTCACTATCGGCATTTTGATCGTGTTCCGTCTTGGGTCGGTACTTACCATCCCCGGTATTGATCCTCATGCTTTATCGGCATATTTTAAGGCGCAGGTACAAGGGAAAAATGCATTTGTCGATTATATGGACTTTTTTGTCGGCGGTGCATTTTCTAATTTTTCCGTATTCATGCTTGGCGTTATGCCGTATATTTCAACACAGATTTTGATGCAGTTTGCGCTTTTTGTGTTTCCAAGTTTGAAAAAGATTGCTGAAGATGACGGCGGCAGGAAAAAAGTACAGATTTGGACACGTATCGTATCGGTATTTGTCGCTCTTATTCAATCGTATGCGTTAACGTTTTATGCGGAATCGCTGCGGTCTGCGGATGTCCCGCTCGGCGTTATCGTATCTGAATTGAAGTTTGCTTATCCCTTTTTGCCGATGCTGACCGTAACGGCAGGCACAATGATTGCCGTATGGCTTGGCGAGCAGATTACCGCCCGCGGAATCGGGAACGGAATATCGATGATTATGTTTGCGGGTATTGTCGCACGGCTGCCGCATGCAATTACTCAACTCGGAAGTTCGGTAAAGCAAGGGTTGAATTTTGTCTTTGTCATCATTGCATGGATCATGTTTATTGGCATTATCGTGTTGGTCGTTTATGAACAGCAAGGGCAGCGGAAAATACCGGTTCATTATGCAAAGCGGGTTGTCGGGCGGAAAATGTACGGCGGACAAAACACTTACATCCCCTTTAAAATCAATCCGTCCGGCGTTATTCCGATTATTTTCGCTTCATCGTTTTTGACACTGCCGATACAGATTGCTACAACGATCGGGCCGAATGTACGCTGGCTGAATACCGTTGCACGTATTTTGCAGCCGAACGGCTGGTGGTATAATATCTTGTATCTGCTCCTTATTGTGTTTTTTGCATATTTTTATACGCAGATTTCATTAAATCCTACGGAAATTGCAAAGCAGATAAGAGAGAACGGCGGGTCTATTCCCGGTATACGGACAGATAAGACCGAAGAGTATTTGCAGAAAATTCTTAATCGGCTGGTTTTGCCGGGGTCGCTGTATTTGGCGGCGATCGCTGTACTGCCGACGGTAATACAGGGTGTGTTTGACTTTCCGCAGTCCGTTGCAATGCTGATGGGCGGTACTTCGTTATTGATTTTGGTAGGTGTTGATTTGGATACAATGAGCCAGATAGAAGCACAGCTGAAAATGCATCACCATGAAGGGTTGGTCAAGCGAGGGAAGCTCAGATCTCGGAATCTGTAGCTTGGATAAACGGAAGGTTATTCTTTTATTAAGGAGAAGTGCTATGAAAGTAAGAACCAGTGTAAAGCCTATTTGCGATAAATGTAAGATTATCAAACGCAATGGAATTGTGCGCATTATTTGCACCAATCCCAAACATAAGCAGCGTCAAGGTTAATGGAGGAAACTGAAAGATGGCTCGTATTTCGGGAGTCGACCTCCCCAATAAGCATGTCAATATCGCATTGACATATATTTATGGAATATCTCATTCATCCGCGAAGACTATTTGTGAAAAAGCAAAAATCGATCCTATGCGGATGATTAATGATTTAAATCAGGATGAGCTTGCTGCTATCCGCGCTGTAATCGATCAGGATTATAAGGTTGAAGGCCGGTTGCGGACGGAAGTGGCATTGAATATCAAGCGTTTAATGGATATCGGATGTTATCGCGGTCTCCGGCATAGAAAGGGATTACCTGTCAGAGGACAGCGTACAAGAACGAATTCTCGCACACGCAAGGGCAAGAAAAAGACCGTTGCCGGCAAGAAGAAGTAATTTTGGAGGGTAAACGACTGTGGCTACTACCGTAAAAAAACGGAAAGAAAAGAAAAGCGTATATGAAGGGAATGTATATATTCAAGCGACCTTCAACAATACCATTATTACTATAACCGATTTGAAGGGAAATGCGTTGTCATGGGCTTCTTCGGGCGGTTTAGGATTTAACGGAGCAAAAAAATCAACCCCGTTTGCTGCACAGACAGTTGCGGAGACTGCCGTACAGAGAGCCCAGCAATATGGTTTGCGGGAAGTTCACGTTTTTGTGAAAGGACCTGGGGTCGGCCGTGAATCTGCAATTAGAACACTGGGCGTCATGGGGCTTAAAATCCGCTCCATTAACGATGTAACACCTATTCCGCATAACGGCTGCCGTCCCCGTAAGACCCGCCGCATCTAATAAAAGGAGTTTGAATGGCTCGTAAAAATCTTTTGAAAGGATTCAAAAAACCAAAAGGTCTGGAATTTGCAGCTGATGTGTCAAATGACAGCTATGGTAAATTTACGGCATCTCCCTTTGAAACAGGCTTCGGCACGACCATCGGTAATTGTTTGCGGCGTGTTTTATTGTCTTCTATACAAGGGTATGCCGTTACAGCTGTAAAAATTACTTCTTATGATGCCGATGGCGTTCCGCATGCTATTTCGAGTGAGTTTGAAGCTATTCCAAATGTTACCGAAGATACCATGGAGGTTTTGAATAATCTAAAGCAGATGCGCTTGCGGCTTCCGAATGAGATCGAACAGGATATTTTTCTTTTTGAATTTAAAGGCCCCCGTTCGGTTACGGCAGCGGATTTCGCTCGTACCGGCCAGTTGGAAGTCTTATCGGGATCACTCCATGTTATGGAGCTGATGGAAAATGCTCATGTTGAGTTGGAGCTGCAAATCGATTTCGGACGCGGATATGTACCGGCGGAGACCAATGAAAAATATGTTGACATTGTCGGTACTATCTCGTTGGATGCGATTTTTAGTCCGGTTCTGAAAGTCAGTTATGAAATTCAGCCGTGTAGGGTAGGGCAGCGCAATGATTATGATAAACTTGTGCTGGAAATCTGGACGGACGGTACTATTCGTCCGGAGGATGCTCTTGCGGAAGCGGCAAAGATAGCAAAAGAACATTTTACCGTTTTTGTGAATTTCAACGAGAATGAATTGCTCAGCGATGATGAGAACGATGAGAGCGATGAGATGATTAAGCAGTTGCTTGCGACGCCGATTAGTGAACTTGAGCTTTCCGTGCGGGCTTCCAATTGTTTAAAAAATGCAAATGTTTCGACGATCGGCGAGTTGACTATGATGACTGAAGATGAAATCTCTAAAACTCGGAATGTCGGCAAGAAAAGTTTGCAGGAAATACAGGAAAAATTGCTGGAACGTAATTTGCGTTTGGGCATGACTGATTACAGTCATCTAAAAAATTCGATTAAGTTATCGAGACAGAAGGAAGAAACAGATGAAGCATAAAAACGGATTTAATCCTCTTTCCCGTACGAGTGCGCATCGGCGTGCGTTACATCGCAATATGGTAACATCTTTGTTTAAGTACGAAAGGATTACCACAACAAAGCAAAAAGCAATGGAAATCCGACGGACGGCGGAAAAATTGATTACACGGGCTAAAATCGATTCAGTACATAATAGACGTCAAGCTGCGACCTATATTTGGGATGAGGCGATCTTAAATAAATTGTTTACCGATATAGGCCCTCGCATGAAAGAGCGGAACGGCGGGTATACTCGTGTTCTCAAGTTAGGATTGCGCGAAGGCGATGCAGCTCAGGTAGCAATTTTGGAACTTGTTGACTATACGCTAGATAAGAGCTTGAAAAAATCTGCCGATGCGAAAAATGGCGGCGCCGATAAAGGTGCTGCAAAGTCAAAGGCTGCAGAGGGGTAAGGTATGTCAAAAGCACATCGAGGAAAAGGAATCAAGAGTGTTCCCAATCATGGACGGGGAACGTGCCCTATTACCGGTCAGACCGGCGTGAAACTTTTGTATGAGCAGGAAATTGACGGAAAAAAAGTCAATATTTCTAAAGTCGGCCGTGCAACAGTGAAAAATAAAAAAGCGGTCGAAGCAAAAGCTTAAGGACAGGTCATGATCAATAAAAAACGCTCGGGGTAAACGAGCGTTTTTTTATGCCCTCATCTGTAAGACGGAGGCATACCAGTGATGCCTCCGATGTTTTTTACTGGAGGGACTCTGATTTTAAATAGTGCCGTCTCATGTGCTGACTTCGTTTGTATGAATCTCGTGTTCGTTGAACCAGTGGGAAGTAACAACCTTGGTTTCCGTAAAAAACCGATACCCGTCTTTACCAAGCGTATGTAAGTCGCCTATGAAAGATTCTTTGTGTCCTGAGAATGGGAACATACCGATTGGTACCGGTATGCCGACTATTCTAGTGAGCGCGGTTTTTCATCCCTTACAGACGCGGATCGGTAGGCTCGCTTTCCATAGCAAGAACGGCAAAGGCGCTTTCGTGAATATGCCGGAGCGGCTCCTTCCTGACAAAACGTTCGAGCGCTTCAAGCCCTAAGGCAAATTCCTGTAAGGCAAGCGCTCTCTTTTTTTTAAGTCCCCGTTTTTTAAGCCGGATAAGGTTTTCCGGATCGCAATATTCCGGGCCGTAGATAATGCGAAGATATTCTTTTCCACGGCATTTAACAGCAGGCTGCAAAAGTTCGCCATTTTTACCGTAAGCGGTAAACTGGTACGGCTTTACTACCATCCCCTCACCGCCCTTGCCCGTCAGCTCAAGCCACCATGTTACTGCATCGGCTATTTCCGTTTCATCTTCTAAATGTATGATTTTATACGGTGTCAGTTTAAAAAACATAGAGTCTGCATGGCATATTTCCGCTATCTGTTCCATGTGCCATTGATGATTTTTATCGGCATGAACGGCGCCCTCCGTTGCTAAAATATGGAACGGCGCAAGTTTGTAATCATCTATGCCGCTGACCTCCCAACAATAGGCGCGATATGCGGAAACAAACTTTTCCGCTGCCTGTTTTTTCTCCAGAAATGTGTACAGCAGGTCTTGAGCCCCTTCAATGGTACGCTGCGTTGTTAAACGCAGCGCCGCTTCCGCTTCGGAAAGCGCGTTGAGCGCCGCTGATCCCGTTGCGGCATATTGTGATTGAATAAGGCTTTGTGCTTTTACCGACCACGGCATCAGTTCCGCATCAAGGCATACCCAATCAGTCTGATGTTTTTCCCAAAAGCCTGAACGGGTCAAGGTATCCCGCACTTTGGTTAAAAACGCTTGTTCGATTTCCGGTTCGTTAAAGAAGTTCCGCCCTGTGCGGGTATAGCAGATGCCGAATCCTTCGCCGGTAATACCGAAGCGGCGCGCAGCGGTCTGCTCATCTTTACAGATAATGAGCACGGCGCGGGAACCCATGTGCTTTTCTTCGCAAACCACCGTCTGAACACCGCGGCTTTTATAATAGCCGATTGCTTCAACGGGGTATTCCAAGAAACCGTCGAGCGTACTCGTTTCACAGGGAGACATAGTCGGCGGCAGGTAAATAAGCCACTGAGGATTTACCGAAAACCGGCTCATCGATTCAAGGGCGGCGATGGAGTTTTCTTGCCGAATTAAGATGTTGTTTTTAAGCCGTGTTTGAACAATTCGCCGCCCCGTTACGTCTTCTATATCAAGAATATTATTATCTTGATGCTGCAATGAGATGAAATTGCTGTTTGTATGGTCTGTATGTGCTGCCGTGTTTTTCAGTGTGCTTTCCGTGCGGCGTTCCGCCGTGCTGTATTCTTCAGCCCTGTACTTTTCCGCAGCGTGTCTCAATACGTCTGCTGCTGAGTCCGGCTGTATAGCTTCGCCCATGGAGGCATTTGCGGTTTCGTGTCCTGCACTGCTAAGTCCTGCTGCCTCAAGCGGTTTAACCGGCTCGCAGTATGTCTGCTGCGCCGGTACCGAAACAAGTTCTTCTTCAGGATAGCGCAGCGCAGTGAGGGAGCCGCCGAAGACGCAGCCTGTATCAATATCGATGGTGTTGTTCAGCCATTGTGCAGATGGCACAGGCGTATGTCCATACACAACCTTTGCATGTCCGCGGTATTCCGCTGCCCAGTTGTACCGTACCGGTAAGCCGAATTCATCTGTTTCTCCAGTAGTTTCTCCATACAGGCAGAACGAACGCACCGCTCCCGAACCGCGCCCCTGCATTTCCTCTTTCAGTCCGGCATGGGCAACCACCAGTTTTCCGGAATCCAGCACATAATGACTAATCAACCCGTACAAAAATTCTTTTATATCGTTTTTAACTGTCTCAGATTCCCCCGCAAGCTGCCGGAGCGTTTCAGCCAAGCCGTGCTTTTCCTGTACTGCTTTTCCGGTGAGTTTTTTGTAGAGCTTCATATCATGGTTGCCGGGAACACAGAGCGCTGCTCCGTTTCTGACCATACTCATAACCAGTTTGAGTACAGCGGGAGATGCAGGGCCGCGGTCAACCAAATCACCTAAAAAAATAACCGTGCGGTTTTCAGGATGACTGACAGCAAATCCGTAGTTTGTGCCGTTATTCGGCACTGACGCTACCGTATAATTCAGTTTTTGCAGCAGCGTAATCAATTCCTCGTAACAACCGTGCACATCCCCGATAATATCGAACGGACCGTGCAGCTCAGTCTTATCGTTATAGAGCTTTTCCCGTACAATCGCGGTAACAGCATTAGCATCTTCTTCCGACCGAAACGTGTAGAGCTTTTTAAAGCCCTCTTTTTTTATGTTTCTGACGGAACGTTTTACATCCTGCAACTGTCGCCTGATGACATGGACAGGAAGAGTCCTGTCTGTACGCTCCTTGTTTCTTGTTTCGCACAGCTTCTGCGGCATATCAAACACAATGGCAACAGGTAATACGTGAAAGGAATGCGCAATGCTGATGAGCTTTTTCCGTGCATCGGGTTGAATATTGGTCGCATCCGCAACGGTGAGTAATCCTTTTTTTAGCCGCATTGAAATAATAAAATGAAATAGCTCGAAGGCATCGCCTGAGGCGGCCTGATTATTTTCATCGTTAGAAACGATGCCGCGGCACGCATCCGAAGAAACGATTTCATATTGAGCAAAGTGTTTTTTTGCAAAGCTGCTCTTCCCCGAACCGGAAGCTCCGATGAGCAGCACTAATGCTGTTTTCGGTATACTAATTTCCATACGTAAATACCGCCATCTGAGACGGCGCTCCTATATTTTCTGCTTCTTCGCCAACGGAAAAAAAGGCAACCGTATAATTATTCTCATACGCAACCCGTTCCGCCCAGGTTTCAAATTCCACCCGAGTCCATTCAAATCGGTGATCACTGTGCCGCACCTTTCCGGCCGGCAGATTTTCGTACTGCACATTGTATTCACGGTTCGGCGTGGTCAGAACGACGGTTTTCGGTCTGGCATAGGTAAACAGCGATTTTTCCAGCGCCGGCAATCTATTTGCATCGAGGTGTTCGATCACTTCCACAACAGCGGCGGCATCGAATCCGCTGAACCGTTTATCCCGATAGGTCAGCGAGCTTTGAAAAAGTGAAAGCCGTTCGCGCTGTTGGGCGGATATTTCTTCCCAATGGAGCCGATCTTGGCACTTTGTTAATTCCGAATACGAAACATCGACTCCTGCAATGCGGGTAAACTGCTTTTCTTTTAAAAGAAGTTTGAGCAATTTACCGTCGCCGCAGCCTAAATCGATCACGCTTGCAGCCCCGCTCGCTTTCAATTTTTCTGCGACAAACTTGAGCCGTATGTCATGCAGCCGCTCTTTTTTTTCTTTTTGCAGAGGAGCTTGAGCGGTGTTAGTCAGCGTTCCTCCAGCTTTGGCTTCACCGGCGGCTGTATTGTTATTGCGGCTTGTGTCGGCTACATCGGTTTCTTTTATTTCATTAGCGTCATCTTGCTCAGCCTCATCCGCAGCTTCGGGCATGATCCCTTCTTCCGCTGCCTGCAGCACTTCAAAGGCGGAGCGCACCAGTGATTTTAAGTTGATCAAGTACCGTGAAATGATGATCTCCCGTTCAGGGTGCTGCTCAAGCCAGCCCTTTCCTTTTTGCAGCAGTTTATCAACTTCATCCTGCGTAATAAAATAGTGCTTTTCGTTATCCAGCACGGGAATGAGCACATAGAGATGAGATAGTAAATCCTTAAGAAGCAGCGTATTTTTGAGCGTAAGCGTAAAATACTTACCGTACCCCCAACCGGGAAAATGAGTATCAAGCGGATGCCGTTCCGCTTCGACCGTGTAGCCGAGCGGTTCAAAAAGCCGTTTAATCAGAATTTCACCGCCTCGCGGTGCCGGCAGCACGGAGATTTTTGCGGTTAAAGCAAGCGGCATATCGACAAATTCGGGATGTTCCTTGCAGTTGCCGTTCATCGCGCTCGAAAAGGCTTTTGAAATTGCGGTACTCATAAAAGAAGACGCTACATAAGGGCGGTCGTTGACATATTGCCCCAGCAAAAAATCTTTCCCTGCAAAATTCTTTGCATTGCGTACCATGCCGATGGGATCAATATCCAGAAGAATGGCCGCTGTCACTTTTCCGTTTCTATATTCAGGATAAAAAACATGCGCTGCGCCGACTGACAGTTCTGCCGTCTGTAATTTACCGGGATGTTTGTGCAGTAAAAAGCTTAAATATTCGGCCTTATCCCCTTCTGCTGTTATGGTTAATAACATATACGCTCCGTGTATGGTCTGAACTCTGATTATACATAAAAACGGGGTAGGTACAAGCAAGCGTATTTATTTCGTACGGAGGATTTAATCCTTTGTTGCTGTGCAACGTACGCTCTGCGTTGGGGGTGTTGATTTGTCGATCCCGACAGTATCGTACTTCCGGTGTTCATACCCCGTTTTCAACCACCTGCCGTCCAAGTTCGGAAAGCATGGCACGGTCTTGGGCGATGGTGTAGCCTGCGGTGGTGAGGTAGTTGCCGGTTATAGCGGCATTGGCACCGCTGAGGAAAGCAAAGCGCCCGTTGTGTTTTAGGAGGCGCCGGCCGCCGGCAAGGCGGATGTCTTTTGCGGGATTTATAAATCTGAAGATTGCGATGGAGCGGAGAATTTCATCCTCGTTAAGCGGAGGACAATCTTGGAGCGGTGTACCGTTGATTGCAGTCAAAATGTTGACGGGAATGGAAACGACGTTCAAGTCTGCAAGGGTGAGCGCCATATCGATTCGATCGTGCCATGTTTCGCCCATGCCGATAATGCCGCCTGAACATACTGCCAGTCCTGCTTTTTGCGCGGCTTGTATCGTCTGTATTTTATCGGAGAACGTATGGCTGGTGCAAATGGACGGAAAGAACCGCTTTGATGTTTCAAGATTACAGTGGTAATTCGTTACGCCGGCGGCATGCAATTTTTCAAGCTGCTCGAATGTCAAAAGCCCCATCGATGCGCAGAGTTTGATGTTGTATTTTTGACTGATTTGGCGATAGGCTTCTAATGACTGCTCAAAATCCTTGCCGCTGAGTGCACGGCCTGAGGTTACAATCGAAAAGCGGTGCGCACCTTCGCGGTCGTTTAAGGCTGCCTCTGCAATAATGGCATCGACAGAAAGAAAGCTGTGCACGGTGCAGCCGGAATGACTAGATGCACTTTGCGTACAAAACCGGCAGTTCTCACTGCATGCGCCGCTTTTTCCATTGATAATCGTACACAAATCGATTGAATCGCCGCACAATTCCTGCCGAATATAATCTGCCGCGGCGCACAGCTCATGTACATCACACGTAATGAGAAAATCAAGGTCGTCGTGTTTTGAAAGTCTCTTGCCGTTTACAATGTCTTTTGCTATTTGCTGAATATTCATGACAGCATAGTAGGGAGCTGGTTTTATCGATTCTTGCAAAAACAGCTTTTACCATCTTTGCAAGAATTCGAAAAATAATCAGCTAACGTTTTTTTACCTTTACTGAACCGATAACAGCTCAAGCTCGAAAATAAGATAGGCGTCGGGAGGAATCACACCTCCGGCTCCCCGTGAGCCGTAAGCCAATTCGGGAGGAATAACGATCGTTCGTTTTTCTCCAACAGACATCAGAGCGGCCTGCTGATCAAAGCCCGGAATAAGCTGTCCGGCTCCGGCGGTAAAGGTGAGCGGTTCATGCATATCGGAATCATCAAACACGGTACCGTTGAGCAAAGAGCCTTTATACTTCATCTTCAACTTTTTGCCGGGCTGAGCATGGGCTCCTTTTCCTTCTTTTGTAATCGTATAAAAAATACCGTTATCGGTTTTCAGCGCATTCGGAAACTTTGAGCGGATGATGCGTTCCTGCTCTTGCGCTTTTTCGGCTGCGCGCTTGTTCGCCTGCTCCGAAGCTCCGGCAAGGTAAGCGTCAAAATCTTTTTGCGCAGCTGTAAAATTTTTTGCATCTTTGCCTTTCCGCAGAATGGTAATGGAAACAATCCGGTCGCCCTGTTTAATGCCGTTTACCGCATCCTGCCCTTTTACGACCTGACCGAATACCGTATGCTTCCCGTCCAGCCATGGGGTCGGTACATGGGTAATAAAAAATTGAGAACCGTTCGTTCCCGCACCTGCATTCGCCATTGAGAGTATGCCGGGCTTATCGTGTTTTAAATGATCGACAATTTCATCAGGGAACCGGTAACCCGGGCCGCCCCTGCCGGTACCTTCGGGATCGCCTCCTTGAATCATAAAATTCGCGATAACACGGTGAAAAGTCAATCCGTCATAAAAAGGTTTGCCTTTTGCAGCAGTCAGCGTCCCCTCTGCCAAGCCGACAAAATTACATACCGTTAAAGGCGTATCCCGATAAAACAGCTCTACGACAATATCACCCTTGCTTGTTTCAATCACGGCATACAAACCGTCGTTTTTCAATTCCATACTTAACGCATTCATTTTTCTTCCCTTTTCGGTGTCCCCTGTTAAAATAATTGCAGCAGCCGCAGCCGTTGCAATGGCTATAAAAGTAACTGCTAACACCAGTAACGTTATTTTACGCAGCCTCATATCCCGCCTCCTCATTATTCTTCATCGTAATGGGCGATAAACCATCCGTATACGGCTTCTCCTCGTGTCTTTAACGAATTCCGAATCCTTTTGCGTAAAAAAGACGGCGCGCTAAAATCGGCACGGGTTATCGCATGTATCAAAAGATGGTCTCCCAAATCGGTTACCGCGACCGACACTTGTAAGCATTCCGGCAAGACGGCTTTGAAAACCGAATATGTCAGCGTATCCGTATTTGTCGAAACAAATCCTGCAGAATCGGCATCGGAGAAAAAACGGTATTGGTATACATGTGCGCCGAACGTTAAATCTTTTTGCAGCGCATATACCGAGAAACTGTCTGCAGGATGATCAAGCGGATCGGCTTGACGGCGTTTGCTTTGCGGATCATCAATTACATACGAGGTTTCGTACAATGTCCGCATTTTCTTCCTGCTGCTTGAATAATAACGCAGCCCTTCCAATTTTGAAATTGAACGTAAAATCTGCGAAATCTTTTTTGCATCAGGCTGACTGCCGTTTTTCTTTTTATGCAGATAGAGCGCTTCAAGTAAATAAGAGGGAGTTCCTTTGAGTCTGTTTTCAGCGCTTTTTTCTGAAATGCCGAAAGGCGGCGTCCACAGGGGTACGGCGTCGTTTTTACCGGTTGAGGCGCGGAATAACTGTCCTTCCCGCATAAGAGCGCCCTTTTCCGTATCGGACAGAAACGCCGCAAGCTGCGTTTCAACGGTATCGGCATAGCCGGACGCCGCAATGCTCAGCACACCGGCAATCAGCAGAAAAAATATACGGGTACGTTTCATTTTACAAACCTTTATACAGCACCCGCACCTGTTTATACAAACCTTCTCCTTCGCTCTTTGTATCGACATCGCGGATATCGCTCAATGTACTGTGGATCAGCCGGCGTTCATACGGATTCATCGGTTCAAGCAGCACGGACGTTTTCTTCATCACAACCTGATCGGCTGTTGTGTAGGCAAGCCGAACCAATGCTTCCTCCCGTCTGATGCGGTAATTTTCGCAATCCAGTACAATCCGGTGAGGAATGCCTAATTTACCGGCATATACATTAGCAATCAATTGCAGCGCATCCAGATTCTTACCTTTTTTACCTATCAAAATAGCGGAAGACTCTGACGATAAACGGATAATCAGTTTCTGTTCTTCATGCGAAAGAATATCAAGCGTTGCAGTATAGCCCATCGCCCGAATAAGTCCGTCGATGAACGAAAGGACTTCTTTTTCCGCTCCTTCTTCAACCGGATGGGACGTGTCCTGCGGGCGGGCACTTTCCCGTTTTATGGGAGCGCCGGCTGCTTCTCCGTCGATATGCACGCGAATTTTTGCATATCCTTTTTTGAACAAAGAATTTTTTTGAATTTCGACGATCTCAACATCGAATTGATCGGATTGAAGTCCTAATTCGGAAACAGCTTTATCGATTGCTTCCCGTTCCGTTTTTCCTTCAAATTCATATATCATTTATTCGCCTCCTGTTTCTGTGTAATTTTTTTTATCATCAACTGCTGTACAAGCATGAGGAAGTTTGTGGATGTCCAGAACAGCAATAAGCCCGCCGGCGCATCATAAAATAGAAAGAAGAAGAACAGCGGCATACCATACAGCATGATTTTCATAGTGCCGTTTTGCTGCTGATCGGTTCCGGGCGGCTGCGTTATCTTGCCGAATACCAGTTGAGAAATTACGTATACAACCGGTAAAATCCGTACGTCAGTCCATCCGAGAATGGGCAGCGCTGTATCAAAATGGTATATGCTGTCGCCGACCGACAAGTCAGGAATCCAATGCGGAATGAACATCGCTCCGCGAAATTCAAAATAGTTATTAAATAAACGGTACATGGCGAACAGGATAGGCAGCTGTATCAGCATCGGAAGACACCCTGAAAGAGGATTATATCCGGCTTCTTTATAGAGTCTTGCCATTTCTTCATTCAGTTTTTGAGGTTTCCCCTTATACTTTGCCTGCAAGGCTTGAATTTTCGGCTGCATTTTCTGCATTTGCTGTGTAGCTTCCGAGCTTTTTTTAGTCAGCGGGAAGAATAGAATCTTAATTAGAATCGTTACTAATATAATGGAGACGCCCCAGTTCGGGATGAGCATATAGAAAAATTGTAAAAGCCATTTCAGCAGTACTTCCAACGGACGCCATATCCCGCTTGAGACGGCAACGGTATCAATCCGTAAGTTGTCATATTGATAATTATTTTTTGCAGAGATGTTATACGTACTCAAAATCTTTTCGGAACAGGGACCGAGGTAGATACGGTATATGTCCGTTGCTTTGTTCCCGCTGATTACCGGACGTGAGATGAATAGCTGTCCGTTTTGTACGGCATCCATATGGGGCTGCGCAGCGGAATAAACGATCTGCTGCACCGGAGTAGTCTGCTTCGCGGTAGCAGGGACGACAATGAGACTGAAATATTTACCGGAAATGCCCGACCAAGCGGCTGCGTCGGTGATGACTTTTGTCTGATTGGCTTTTAACGTAACGTCTTTCTTTTTATCGCCTATGTAAGAGAAGAATGTCCGGTATTCGTAACGGTCGGATTTTATATTCCAATCGGGGCCGATTTGAGGAATTGTCCGCAGGGTATAACCGGTATTGTTGAAATTAAAGCCTTGCATATCATCATCGCCTTTTATGGTTACTTCAAGCTCAAACATATAATCATCGGGCAAGAACGTATATCTTTTTGCAAGGATAAATGAAGAAATTGATCCGTCTTGATTTCTCAGTGAAATTTTACGGTGAAAGCCGATAAGGTGTTTGCCGTTTTCCGTTTTTTGCGATACCGTGAAAAACTGCTGCAGTATAGGCGCCTGTTCATTCCCAAGCGCAATTGAGAACGCTCTATTTTGATCGGTAAGATTTTTTACCATTTCGACGTATTCTTTACCTTTCGAATCGGTGTGTTCCAGCAACTTGAAAGAAGTAATATCTCCGCCGCGGTTTGTGAGTGTGATTTCCGCAATGTTGGTTTTGACGGTAATGAGTTCTTCTTTTCCGTCAATTGTTTCAGGCGTTTGCTCTATGGCTATTTTTTCTTCCGGCGCCTCAGTGATGAACGTGTTTTGCGGAATAGTTGCAGACTGCTCAGGCTGCGGAACGGCAGCGGTCTGTTGTTCCTGCACGGGGATAGGCGGATAA
>CAJPOL010000014.1 GCA_905372265.1 uncultured Treponema sp.
GTCTTATTATTATACACAAGAGTGAGCGTACTCAAATTTAAAACGGTCCCGGCAAAACCGACTTCATTCATCGAAGCGGTAAATTGATATGTCCGCCTGAGAACGGCCTGTATCTTTGCAATGGCTACATCCATATCAAAAGGCTTTTCGATATAATCATCGCCTCCCATTTGCATAGCCATTACAATATCCATCTTATCGTTATGGGAGGACAAAAAGATAATGGGAACTTGAGACCTATTCCTGATTTCGGAACACCAATGATACCCGTTAAAGGCCGGAAGCCCTATATCCATTATGACCAGAGAGGGAGCATAGTCTTCAAACTCTTCCAAGATAGCGCTGAAATTTTTTGCACAGCGCACATTAAAGTTCCATTGCTCCAAATTCTTTTTTAAAATCGAGGCTATTGTATTATCATCTTCCACAATCAAAATTTTTATAAGCTGTTTCATTGATTTTTTAATTATAGCGTTTTAAAGAGGATATAAAAAGCTGTCGAACGGTTTAAGTGCAAAACGGCGTTATCCGATTGGGATTGCTGCAAGTTCTTGCAAAGCCGGTATTGAGTGGGCCGCTATCGCCCTCTTTACATAACGGGATATTATGCATACAGTATAAAATAGATGAAAGTACTGCATACCGCCGATTTACACTTAGGGAAAAGCCTGCATGAGATGCCGCTTCTCAGTGTACAAGAAAAAATGCTGAATGACATTTGCCGTATTCTGACCGGCGATACGTATGCAGCGCTCCTGATTGCAGGCGATGTCTATGACCGTGCAGTTCCTTCAGCTGAGGCGGTATCTCTATTCAGCCGATTTCTCGCCGCAATACGGACGGAATGCCCTGAAACAGCAGTTTTTATTATCCCCGGCAATCATGATTCTGCGCAGCGATTGGCCTTTGCGCACGAAATCCTACAAAGCCAGCGTATCTATATCGCCCAAAATACCGCGCAGCTTGCCCATCCCGTTATGCTTGAGCACAATGCCGAGCAGATACAGATTTTTTTGCTTCCGTTTTTAAGTTTCGGCTCTTTTCCGGAAGAGATGCGGAACGGGCAGCAGCACGGCGATTCCCAAGCGGACATGGCTGCCGCAGCCTCCGCTCTCCTGAAAAAAGCAGTAAATCCGAACATACCCTCGCTGCTGCTCGCTCACTTTTTTACGATCGGCGGCCAAAGCTCTTCAAGCGAGCGCACCTTTATCGGCAGCGCCGAATATATTAACCCCGAACTGTTTTCCTTTTTCGACTATGCAGCGCTCGGGCACTTGCACCGCTGTCAACGGGTTACCGATAGAATGTACTATGCCGGCTCTCCCCTTGCTTATGCATTTGACGAAGCCGAGGATAAAAAATGCGTACTTTCCGTAACAATCGACTGTTCATCAACCGGTTTCCCTGTTGCAGTTGAACGGATACCCATAACTCCTGAGCGTCCGTTAAAACGGCTGGAAGGCTGCTTTGCGGATTTCTTTAACGGAAAAAACTTTGATGCATGGCGCGATTATTTTCTTGAAATAACGCTTACCGATGCAGGCGTTATCACAAATCCGATGCAGCTATTGCGGCAAAAATTTCCCTTTTTGCTCAGCATCCGGCAAAAGAGTTTTGCCGGCAAGCAGGATGACAGAGTAAGCCCTGAATTTCCCGTACAAGGAACACCCGCTGACGATCCGCACGCTCTGCTAGATCATTTTAATCAATTCGAAACCGTCATCAACGGGGAAAATAGTCCTGTAAAACAGGAACTATTCGAACTGCTGTACCGAGAAACCGCATATGAGACCTAAAGAACTGATTCTCCGCAATATCGGCCCTTTTTCAGGTGAGCATTGCATACATTTTGATGAACTCGGCTCCCTTTTTTTAATCTACGGGCAAACAGGAGCAGGTAAAACAACCCTTTTTGATGCGCTGTCTTACGCATTCTACGGTAAGCCGCTCGGCAGCAGATCAACCATTGTCAGAAATTTACGCAGCCACTTTGCGGATGAGTATGCCGTTGCAGACGTAACGTTGACTTTCTATATCGGAGCTCAGCTCTACCGCATTAAACGGCAGCTGCCCTACCTGCGGGAGGGACGAAAGCAGGAAACCCCCGAAGAAGTCCTGTTTGAACAGTATGAAGACGGCACGTGGAAAAACCGATCTTCACCCAATAAGCGTGAAACGGATGCGGCCATCAAAGAACTCATTAAACTTTCAGACAAGGAATTCAGCCGCATTGTCCTTTTGCCGCAGGGCGAGTTTGCCCAATTTTTACGCGCACAGTCAAGCGAAAAAAAAGAGACGCTGATGCATCTTTTTCCGGTAAGCCGGTACACTGAGTTGATGCAGGCGGCAAAAGAAAGAGCGGAACACCATCAACAGGAAGTACGGGCTGTTGAAGCAACCCTCGAAAGCCTCCATACGCAATTTGACTACTCCCGTTACGAAAGTGAGTGCGCAGAGCTGCTCAATGAAATTGCTCTGATACACGATCAGCACAATGAGGCGCTGCAAGCCCTGCAAGCAAAAAACATCGAACTTGAACAAGAAAAAATATTCTGTGAAAAACGAACGGAATATAACCGGATTATGGAAGAACTGGCCGCGTGTCAAATCAGAGAGCGCGATATCCTTGCATTAAAAAGCAAAATGGAAAAAGCGCGGAAAGCAGCTCCGCTTGCCGTACAGGTCAATCAGCTCTCCGAGCTTGAAGCCGCCTGCGCCGCCGATAGCGAACAGCTCCAAGAAAAAACGCAGCGGCTGCAGGAATGTACGCAGCAGTTTGAGGCCTTGCAGCAGAAACAACCTACGATAGAAGCAAAAGAAAAACAGCGGGACAGTTTACACTCCGTTATCGATGCCTTGCAGAAAGCGGCGCTGCTGGAACAGGAAATTCAGCGCGGACAAACGGAAGAGACGGAATTAAAAAAAGCCGCTGCCGGTTTGGAAGATGCTTTGCGGCAAATAGAGACGCGCATTGCGGTTCTAACGGAAAAAAGCGCCGCCCTTGCTCCTGCCCTCGAATCGTTGGACGAGCGGGAACATAGCTACCGCAGCCTGCAAACACAGCTTGATCTTGAAAAACAGCTTCTTGAACACATCCGTAAGCAGGAACAGCTGGAAACGTTTTTACACAGTTATACGCAGGTAATAGAAAAGAGCCGCACAAAACTTGCCGGTTTGACTCGCGATTTTGACATTCATACCGAAAACGTAACCCGCATTGAAGAAGAAAAAAAAGCTGCGGAGCTGCGCCATGAAGCGGCGGCTCTTGCAGTGCAGCTTGCAGAGAACCGCCCCTGTCCTGTCTGCGGCTCTCTGCATCACCCCAGTCCTGCCCAAGAAACCGGCAGCGCATTTGATTTTGACGAGCGGATTGCAGCGGTGAAGCGGACACTCCAGCAGCTGCAAAAAGCAAAGGAAGCGGAGCAAACAGCGCTTGCAGGAGCGGAAGCCTCCGTAACAAGCTATCAAACGCAGCTGAATGAACATACGGCAGCCGCAAACAGCTTGCGCATCCGCTATAAAACATGCAGCGCTGCCCCTTTCCCCCACGGCAAAAAAAACGGCGAATTAAAAATTGCGGAAACGGCGCGGCTTATTGAAGAAGCGGCACAAGCATTTAACAGCTCCCGCAAGGCTTTTAATGAGAAAAAACCGCTCGAAGAAACACTCCGCGCCTTACAGCAGGAGCAGCATGACCGCTCAAAAGACCTCAATGCGATACAGCAACGCTGCACTGCCGTGTCCGTTGCAGTGCAGGAAAAACAGCGTCAGCTGGAACACGCTTTTTCCCAGCTGCCTGAATCGCAGCGCACCGGAAGCGCCGAAGCGGCTTTGGAATGCTGCACTGCTCAATTACAGGAGCTCAAACTGACGGTCAACGCATATCAAACCGATATGACCGAAGCGGTTCAAAACCTTGAGCGGGTACGGGGGGAGCATTCCGCTCTTGAACGGCACAGCGCGGAACGCCTGCAGCGCTATCATGAAAAAAGCGCTCTGCTTGAAACCGCTTATAAACAGGCAGGCTTCACGGATTTGGCCGATTTACAGCAGGCGGTTGAAAGCGAGGAGGACATCAATCAGTGGAATGCGGAGGCCGAAGCATTTTATGAGCAGTACGCCGCCTACAAGCAAGCCGCTGCAAGTTTAGAAGCGGAACTGATGCATACGGCCGTAAAAAGTATTGAAACCTTGGAAGCGGAGGCGCAGTCCTTGCGGCAGCGGTATGATGAAATACAGGCGCGGCTTGAATTACTGAATGCGGAAAAAACAAAGCTGGAAGGGCTGTATGAGCAGCATACCGGCCTCACTAAAAAACTTGCCGCTAAAACAGCGGAAGCGCAAAACTGGGTTGCGCTTGCAAAAGACCTAACCGGCAGCAACCCGCGCAAGCTGCAATTCGATACGTGGATTCTTTCTTCGTTTCTGCACGAAGTAACCGTTTTTGCAAACAGGCGGCTGAGTAGAATGAGTGAAGAACGCTACCGGCTTGCCGTCAGCGAAGAACAGGGATCGGGCAATACCTATAAAGGGCTCGATCTGGAAATTGCCGATGCCTACACGGGTAAATGCCGCCCCTCAGCGACGCTTTCAGGCGGCGAAACATTCATGGCCTCTATCAGCCTCGCTTTGGGGCTTGCCGATTCCATTCAAGCGCGGGTCGGAGGCATCAGGATCGATTCGATGTTCATCGATGAAGGCTTCGGCAGTCTGGATGAAAAAGCGCTTGAAAATGCAATCAGCATCTTAGATGAAATACGCGGAAACCGGATGGTCGGTATCATCTCCCATGTCGGCGAGCTGCAAAGCCGTATTCCGCAAAAAATTGAAGTGATAAAGACCGGTACGGGATCATGTATACGGCAAAACGGAGGATAAAATCACTATGGTTACAAACGCTCTTTTCTCGGATCTTTATGAGCTGACGATGGCTCAAGGCTATTTTAAGCAGCAGCGTAATACTCTGTGCGTCTTTGATATGTTTTTCAGGCGCACCCCTTTTAACGGCGGCTATGCAATTCTGGCCGGCCTTGATCCGCTGCTCGAAGCAATTCAGGATTTTCATTTTGAAGACTCTGACATAGCCTACCTTGACGGATTGCAGATTTTTTCAGCCGATTTTTTAGATTATCTGAGAAACTTTACATTTTCAGGTTCCGTGTGGGCGATGGATGAGGGGAGCCTTATCTTTCCCGGAGAACCTATTCTTCGCGTTCAGGCGCCGATTATCGAAGCCTTGCTGCTTGAAGGGCTAATTCTAAATACAATAAATTTTCAGAGTTTAATCGCAACCAAAACCGCCCGTATCTGGCTTGCTTCGGGAAAATCTTCGATTATGGAATTCGGTTTACGGCGGGCTCAAGGGCAGGACGGGGCTATGAGCGCTACCCGCGCATCGATTATCGGCGGAGCAGCCGGTACCAGCAATACGCTCGGCGGGAAACGCTATGGAGTACCGGTTATGGGAACAATGGCTCATGCATGGGTTATGTCTTTTGCAAATGAAGAGGAAGCATTTAATCGGTATGCCGAACTCTATCCCGATAAATCGGTTTTTTTAATCGACACCTATGACACGCTCGGTTCAGGTATTGAGGCTGCCATAAAGGCGGGAAAAAAACTGCAAGCGCAAGGGAAAAACTTCGGCGTCCGTCTCGATTCGGGTGATATGCAGTATTTAAGTACTGAGGTGCGGAAACGGCTCGATGCGGCTGGGCTTCCCGATGCAAAAATTTCGATTTCAAATGAACTAACCGAAGAAATTATTGAATCGCTTATTGCAAATAAAGCGCCTATCGACTCATGGGGTGTCGGTACGCATTTGGTAACAGGCGGTACGGAATCATCGTTTACCGGCGTGTACAAACTAGCCGCTTATCAGACTGCTGACGGAACATGGCAGCCGGTTATGAAAGTATCGGATAACCCTGCCAAGATTACCAATCCGGGCATTAAGCAAGTATGGCGGCTCTATAATGATGACGGGACATTTAAGGCGGATGTTATCGGCTTATATGATGAAACCGTTTCCGCCGGAGGGCCGAATACCTATTATCATCCTTTAAATGACTATCAGAGCTTCCGGTTCAAAGCGGCGAAAGCCGAAGCGCTTTTACATGAAAAGATAGCAAACGGAACATATAACGCTTGCAGTGAAACGCTGCACGATATGCACCGCCGTGCCGCGCAGCAGCTGGAATGCTTGCATCCGACCTCCCGCCGCCTGTTAAATCCGTATGTCTACAAGGTATCGCTCACTCATACGCTCTTTACGATGAAGCAGCAGCTGCTGAGGACATTGAGACAGGCGTAGCCGTTATGCGTAGAGGTATCCCGTATTTCCTATTATTTTCGATATATGCAATAGTGAATACCTATCTGCCGCTTGTATTAAAAACGATCGGTTTTTCCGCAGCGCATATCGGAGTTTTATTAGGCATTATCGAAACAGCCGGTATCAGTATTCCGTTTTTTATCACACCGCGTCTTGATAAAACCGGACGCTACGGGCCGGTAATGTGCTTATTCATCCTTGATATTGCACTGCTGCTGTTACCGATAGTACATTTCCATTCCTTTTTTGTCGTTGCCGTGTGTCTCGGTATCTTCGCCATCGGCTTTAAAGGTATGGTGCCGGTACTGGACGGTTTTACTGCAAAAGCGCTCGGAAAACAAAATGCACACTATGGAAAGATACGGTCGATCGGCTCCATCGGCTTTGTGTGTATGAACTTGTTTTTACAGTTTACCCCGCTTATTTCAGCTAAAAGGCCGCTGTCGTTTATTATCGCGATAAGCGCAATCGCGCTGTTATTTCTTACGGCTCTCCGCTGGGTTCCCGATTTATTCAACGGTGCATCCCTGCAATCCGAAAGCGGTTCTTACGGCAGTGAGCGTAAAACGGATACCGCTGCCGTTTTTCCAAAACAATTTTGGTACTGTTTAGCGCTCATTCTGCTTGCATTTTTAGGTCTCGTACCGTGTCAACGTTTTTTTTCGCTCTATGTTGAAGAATACGTAAAAATAGATGCTTCCGCCGGTTTATGGGCGCTATCGGCAGCGGCGGAAATACCGGTGATGATTATTTCGGGAAAGCTCATCCGCCGTTTCGGGAAAGAGCGGCTGCTTGCCGTTTGCCTTTTGAGTATTGTCCTACGGAATATCAGCTATATTATTTTCCCCGGTCTCAGCGGGGCGGTTATCGGTCAGCTGCTGCACTCGCTCAGTTTCGGCCTTTTTCATCCGCTCAGCGTATTGCTCTGTGTTTCGTATAGCAGCGGCAGAACGGCAACCGCGATGACGTTCTTTACCGCAGTAAACGGCATTGCAAATGTAATCGGCAGCATAATAGGCGGGTATGTGATTAAATATGCCGGTTATCCTGCTCTCTTTTTATTTTTTGACATATTTCCGCTGATCGGAATCGGGCTCTATTTTCTTACGCTTCACCGTGCAAAGCGGAAGTGAATCAGATCAGTATTTCCCAATCATTGAAACATCCGTTCCAAACCATTTTACCGTGATCGTCCGTAAAGAACCGTCATAGGCCATTTCCGTCAATATTTGATCGGCCGCTTCTTTAAGGCGGAGGTCTTCTTTTCTGAATGCATAGCTATAGGTATTGCTAACGAGCGGTTCACCGACTATACGGTATGTTTTTTTCTCTTTGGTAATTTTGCGGTAATAAGTCATGAGGTTCATAACAGCCGCTTCAATCTGTCCATAATCAAGCGCGATTAATAGTTTTTCCAATCCCGTATACAGATACGGTTCGCGGCTGCTTCTGTCATAGAGAGGAGAACTGATAACGCTATCAACAATCTCCGCATCATCTACAACACCGATCCGTTTATTCCGTAGATCGGCAAATTGCCGGAACGGGGTTTCCCTATCACCATTTTCGGCGACAACAACAACGAGAGCGTCGCGTAAATAAGGCTGACTGAGTGCGAAATTTTCGGCATGTTCCCGATTATTGACAAAACCGCTTGCAATATAGTCGATTTTTCCGCTTTTCAGCATTTCTACCTGCTCGCTCACTGTAACGGAAACAAGCCGTAACCCTACCCCAAGCCGGTCCGCAATCGCCTGCGCAATGTCTACTTCATAGCCGATTAGTTTCCCTGTACCTGCATAAAAACTGAGCGGCGGAACGGCCGGATTGACACCGACTGTCAATTCATTTTTAACGATTATTTTCGCTAATGAAAGATCATCCGTTCCCGCTTCCGCAGTCTGATCCGATAGGGCTGGGCGGGAGCAAGCCCCCAGTGATGCAGCCAATAAACAGCATACGAACCAATGTCTTATGTGCATAGAGAGTGCACTCCTCGTTATCAAAAAGTGATATTGATTATTGATAAATTAGCTCCGAACCACTTTTGAGACAAAATAGGGATAGTCCGGTCTTTATCCATTTCTTTCAAGAGATTTTCGACTTTGCGTGCTAAGGTTTTATCGTTTTTCCGAAAAGCAAAGGTATAAAACTCAACGGAGAGCGGTTCTTCCATTATTGTATAAATATCTTTTTCCATTAATTTATCGTAGGCGGAAATTAAGTCAACCGCAATAGCATCGGCCTTTCCTATACCCAGCATTTCCTGTAACACGGTAAAGTCGGAGCATTCAACAATTTTAACGTCATCACCGAAAGAAGCGTTATTTTCAATTGTTTGTTTACTTAAAGAAGCTGCTTGTACATAAATTTTTTTATTCTGTAAATCGGAAAATTGAGTATATCCGTTTCGGGCTAGTGTAACTAAAACTTGCGCGTTTTGTAAATACGGTGCGGTCAACGTATAGCTTTCATTCCGTTCTTCCGTCTTGCTGAATCCGCTGATAATGCAATCGATTACGCCCGTATTCAACAGCGTTTCTTTCTCAGCCCAATTAATCGGATAAAAGACGGGACGGATATTCATTCTCCTGCACAGTTCTTTAAAAATTTCTATGTCAAATCCGGTAAGCTCATTTTTTTTATTTCTAAATGATAAAATAGGCATAGAAGCGTCAACGCCGATAATCAACTCTCGTTTTATCAGAATATGAGATAAAGACGCATCTTCAATATATTCAAGAACATCCGTTTTCTTTGAACAAGAAAACAAAACCGGTATGATACACACGAAGAGAAAACAATGCAAAGTTTTTTTCATATTTTTCTCCCTACTTTTTTTAAACATGCTTGATAAACTGCCGGCAGTACAGCTGTATTACGCTGTACTGCCCTGCAAAAACAGGACGCCGATATGCTTGCTTTGAGCACAATCGATGTCCCGCTTTCCGCCTTAGGAACGGTCGGCGGCAGCTCCTTCCGGCGCAGGCGCCGGATCGGGCGGAAGAATATCCAGTAATTCCACCTCAAAGATCAGCGTTGCGTTACCCGGGATGACTTGTCCCGCTCCCCGTTCGCCGTAACCGAGCTTGGACGGAATATAGAATTTGTACTTTGAGCCGATTTTCATCAGCTGTAAACCTTCAGTCCAGCCTTTAATAACGCCATTCAGCTGAAATTCAATCGGCGTATCGCGGTCGTAGGAACTGTCAAACACAGTCCCATCAAGCAGCGTGCCTTTATAATGTACTTTCACCTTATCGGTTGCAGTGGGCATTGCGCCTGAACCTTGCGTGAGTACCTCATACTGTAATCCGCTTTCGGTTGTCGTTATACCGGATTTTTTTCCGTTTTCCGCCAAGAATTCAGTCTCTTTTACAAGATTTTCAGCGGCTTCTTTTTTAAACGAGGCTTCGCTTGCCCGTTGCAATACCTGCTGTGCAGCAGCCAAATCGTTGTCTTTTTTATTTTCGGCATCCTTTAAGCCTTTTACAACCTCATTGTAATCGGCTTTCAGCTTAAACTCTTTCAGCGACATGCCCATCATAAGACCGAGCGCATGACCGATTTCCTTTTCGGTCGGAGGGGGGAGCTCCGTTACAGCCGGTTCCGTTTTTGCTTCCGAATCGGTCTTTTCAGAACCGTCTTGGGCCGGCTTCGCTGCATTTTTCTGACAGCTTACTGTCAGCATTGATACGCATAATAATGCAATAGTCATTATTGATAATAATTTTCTGTACATTTCTCACTTCCATATTAGAATAAAATTTTGTGTCAGTACGATACTGTTATAGTGCAAAAAAGTCAATCTTTTTATCTGAATGAATATCGCATTACCCCAAACATCGATAATTGCAGTGAGAAAACAGCTGTGCCGTTGATTTTAGATGATGCTCGCACTTTTTTTTGTTTTTATATAAAAAAATGCGGTAAAAAGCCGAAACTGTGAATGTAGGTCGGTTTTTGTGAGGATTAAACATCCGATGTACAAGGGAGGTTCATCATCATGCAGGCTCTTGATGTTCAAAGCGATATGCAGCCTATTCATTATACTGATGCGGCACAACCGAACGGTTCATATAAAAAAGAAGCGGCGGAACCTGAGCAGAAAGGCTCTTCCTTTCTTGCAATGATAAAAAAATTAACGGCTCAAGCATCGGAGGCAGCTGACGCTGCACCGGAAATGCCTGAGGATATGCAAGCAGATTTTGCTGCGCTTATCAAAATGAGCGGCGCCCGGAAAGACAAAACCGCAGCGCAGCCTGAGGCAAAAGCAAAAGAGGCCTCGAAAAAAGCAGTCTTACTCAACGCTTCTGCCGGTCAAACAAATACCGAACCGGCACTAGATGCGCATACACAGGATGCGCTGCTCGCTGCCGTGCAGGAGACTGATATTCTAAAAGACATTTCCGATGCAGGCGCCGGTAAAGAGCGCCGCACTAGCAGTACCCTCATTGATGCCGACCTGCCGGATAGCGAGGAAGCATTACCGGTAATAGCGGACGAGCTTCCCTTTGGAAAAAAACAAAAAGCAGGGACATCTGCGTCCGGTCTCGAAACCGGCGTTAAGGCCGCCGCTTTGGAAATCCGTTCCGAACGGAAAGAAGAAAACGGAGAACAAGAACGCTCCGGCAGTATCCAAACAGGCCATAAACTACAGCATACCAAACATCAAAAACCGCTTTTTACGGTTATTGATGAACGCACTGCCCAGTTTGCGCCGGTTACTGACGGCGGCTCCGTGCATGAAAGCGGCGCCGCTGTCCGCGTAGAGCACTCACAATCTTCTATTGATATGGTAATGGACTTCCGCGGTCAGTCTGCCGGTTTCGGAGCAAAAGCAGAAAGCGCCCTCTTTTCAAAGGAAAGCGGAGCGCCTTCTTTTGCAGCGCTGGTTTCCCAGCAAATACAGGATATGTCTTCCGATTTTGTACAGGCGGGGAAAATCGTCCTGCAAGATAACAATGCAGGACTTATCCGGTTGCAGCTGCAGCCTGCGCATCTCGGGAATGTACGGATCAGTCTGGAATTGACAGGCGGTAAAAAGATAACCGGCAAAATTATTGCCGCTTCAAAAGAAGCATACGATGCATTCAAAGAAAATATTGAACAATTAGCGGAAGCCTTTGAACAAGGCGGCTTTGAAAGTGCGCACTTTGATGTAAGCTGGTCAGGCGAATCCGGCGGGCAGCACTTTGCAGATGCGGATTCTTCGTTTAACGAAAGATTTATGCAAAATAATCGGATTGAGGTAATGCAAGACAACCGTTATGCCGATACTCAACTTGTCTATGCATTCGGCCAAGATCAAGCGGTAAATGTGCTCGCTTAAGCGACGGAGGTGAAAAAGATATGACTATCGGTGCAATGGCGTACGGTTCGGGAATTCCGGCGCCTTCTTTTGAAATGAGCCCTGAGGAAAAGGCAAAACTGAGTAAAGAAGTTGATTTTATTAATAAACAAATCTTTCCGGAGGGACGGAAACCTAAACAAGAGCTCGGAAAAGATGACTTTTTACAACTCTTAGTTGCGCAGATGACTCATCAGGATCCGACAAAGCCGCTGGAAGATACACAGTTTGTTGCTCAGATGGCGCAATTCAGCTCTATTGAACAACTTATCGGTATGAATAAGAGTTTTGAGCTGTTAAATCGGTTAGTCGGCGATTCTTCTGCAGCAGCTGCTGTCGGCAAACAGGTAGAGGTCGGTAAAACCGGCAACACCGTTTCGGGTACCGTTACTGCCGCAACACGCGGAGAAAACCCGCAAGTGCAGGTAAACGGTCAATGGTATGCATGGTCTGAAGTTCAGACAATTTATGCAGATAATCAATAACCACGATAATTAAAGAGAGGAGATTACAGATATGATGCGGTCATTATTTTCCGGCGTTTCCGGAATGCAAAATCATCAGACAAGAATGGATGTTATTGGTAACAATATTGCGAACGTGAACACGACAGGGTTTAAGCGCGGCAGAGTAAACTTTCAGGATTTGATTTCCCAGCAGTTAAGCGGGGCATCCCGTCCTACGGAAGAAGTCGGCGGTGTTAATCCTAAGGAAGTCGGACTCGGTGTTATGATTGCCAGTATTGATACCATTCATACGCAGGGAGCTTTGCAGTCAACCGGTGTCAATACCGACATCGCTGTACAGGGAAACGGTTTCTTTGTGCTTAAATCAGGCGAAAAAAGCTATTACACCCGCGCTGGCGCTTTTGGTGTGGATCAGAATGGTACTATGGTGAACCCCGCAAACGGTATGCGCGTACAAGGCTGGATGGCACAGGTTGTTGACGGTACCCGTATTATCAACACATCCGCTCAAACGGAAGATATGATTGTTCCGATCGGACAGAAAATCGATGCGCGTGCAACAACATCGGTAAACTATGCCTGTAACCTCGACAAACGGCTGCCCGAATTGCCTGAGAATGCAACAGCCGCTCAGACGCTGGAATCAACATGGTCAACCCAATTTAAGGTATACGATACATTCGGCGAAACGCACGAATTAGACATCAGTTTTTCACGAGTACCCGGTACGGTCAATCAGTGGCTTGCAACGGTAAATGTCGATCCGACCAATGCGGAAGCAACGGCAACCGCAGCCGGTGTCGGCACGACGGAGGGAACCGGTAATACGTTTACCGTAACATTCGATAACTTCGGCCATCTTGCCGCTGTAACCGATACGGCCGGTAATACATCGGCGGAAGCCGGTAAGGTTGCCGTACAGGTTTCCTACACCGTTACCGGAGCAGCTGCCGGTGCAGACGGAGCTCCTACCCGCCACACATTCGATATCAATTTAGGCGAAATCGGGACATCACGGAATACCATCACTCAGTTCGCCCAGCAAAGCACCACTAAGGCGTATGAGCAGGACGGCTACAGCATGGGGTATCTCGAAAACTTCAAGATCGATCAGAGCGGGGTTATCACCGGCGTGTATTCCAACGGCGTCAGCAATGAAATCGGTCAGCTCGCAATGGCGAGTTTCGCCAATCAAGGCGGTTTGGAGAAGGCAGGAGAGAACACCTATGTTCAGTCCAATAACTCAGGAATTGCCAACATCAGCACCTCAGGAGTTATGGGAAAAGGTAAACTCATTGCCGGAACGTTGGAAATGAGTAACGTCGATTTAACCGACCAGTTCACCGACATGATTATCACACAGCGCGGTTTTCAGGCGGGAGCAAAAACTATTCAAACCTCCGATACAATGCTCGAAACCGTATTGAATCTGAAACGATAATAAGGTAATATAAAGGGTACTATATGGTAAAGGTTACGCGGCTTAACGGCAAAGAGTATTGGATAAATCCGCATCAGATTGAAACGGTAGAGTGCAATCCTGATGTAACGATTAGGATGCTTTCAGGCAATAACTATGTCATAAAAGAGACACCTGAAGCATTGATCGATGCCGTTGTCGCGTACCGGAGACGTATCGGTATTTTCAAGAATGAAGAGTAAGGGAGCTGGTCTTAAATTATGGATATAGCATCATTTATAGGGGTATTCGGCGGTCTTGGTATTGTTTTCTTCGGTGCTTTCGTTGGAGGGTCGCTCGGCGGACTTATCGATCTACCTTCGATGTTGATTACCATCGGCGGTTCATATTTCTGTTTGTTTTTGACCTATCCGCTTTCTTATGCTATCGGTATTTTCAAAGTCATGGCAAAAGTGTTCCGTACCGTCGATTTTAAAGAAAAAGAACTGGTTCAAAAAATAGTTGCATTATCGGAAAAAAGCCGCCGTACGGGGCTTTTGGCTTTGGAAGAAGAAATTCAAGATTTTGAAGATGAGTTTCTCCGTACCGGACTGCAAAACGTCATTGACGGTATTGACAGCGAAGCAATCCGCGCCAGTATGGAAAATGAGCTTGGTCACATGGAAGAGCGGCATACAGTGTGGATTGGTGTAGTAAACGCATGGGCTACGCTCGCACCGGGCTTTGGAATGTTGGGTACGGTTATCGGACTTATCGGTATGTTGCTGAACCTGGAAGATAAGAGTTCTTTGGGCCCGAACATGGCAGTTGCGTTGGTTACAACGTTCTACGGTTCTATGATGGCAAACTGGATGCTTATTCCGATCGCTACAAAACTTGCCTATCAGAATAGTCTGGAAGTGCGCTCAAAGGAAATGATTATCGAAGGAATACTCGGTATTCAAGCAGGCGATCACCCGCGTATTCTCGGACAGCGCTTACTCACCTATTTGGATCCGAAAGACCAAAAAGCAATAGAGAGCCAATTGGGCGGGGAGTAATGGATGGCACGAAAGAAAAAAGGAGCGCAGGCGGCCGGAAGCGGATGGCTAACGACATACGGCGATATGGTTACGCTGATGCTTTGTTTCTTTGTTATGTTATACGAGCCGACCGAAGTTGATATGACGCAATTAGCTGCGCTGTCCGCTTCTATCAGCGGCGATCCGACCGGCGGTGCAGTTTCGCTTGCCGCAGGACGGCTTGCAGACCTCGGTAATACCATCAGCTCCATGCCGTCTATGGAAAAAGGCCGGCTGCTCGGTACAGCTTTAAAAAAAGCAGTATCTCTTTTCGCTCCTGAAATTAAATCGAATAAAATTGTTGTAACCAGCGATGAGCGCGGTGTTGTTATTTCACTGGCAGCCGATACGTTTTTTGCTCCGAATAGCGCCGACTTAAATATAGAAGAAAGCAGAGAATCATTATTGAAGATTGCACAGTTTTTATCCGATAAGGAATTAGCGGCACACCGATTTAGAATTGAAGGCTACACCGATTCAAGCAACGCGGATAATGATGTTTGGCGGAGCAACTGGGAGCTATCAAGCGCCCGCGCTATCAATGTACTACATTATTTAACGGATTTCGGCGCACAGGAGAACAAGTTTTCCATTGCCGCTTATGCAGATACCCGTTCGGTATACTCAAATGATACCGAAGAAGGCCGCGCCTACAATAGACGGGTAGATATTATTATTCTGGACGAAGCGCATTTTTAATGCTAGACTAGATGATGGTCAAATAGACTATGTGTGGTAAAGAGGAGTAACCATAATGGCTGACGAAAATACAAACTTGACTGATGATTCCGGTATGGATGATGGTTTGGTAATGGATGGTGCTAAACCCAAAAAAGCGGGATTAGTTTCTACACTTTTAAAATATATCGCTATTGTATTGGCTGCTTTGATTTTCATTGTTACAGTGGTTGTCATTACGGTTAATCTTATGGCGAAGCGCGGACAGTCGCATTCGGATTACCCTATTGCAGAAGAATACCGCGATTCCCGCGAAGTGCTTCAATACTATTCGGCCATCGGGCAAATCAAAGCCTTGACGTCCGATCTGATTCCCGCTACGGTAATTGTCAATATTGAACTCGGTTATCCGACGAACGATAAAGCAACTCCGCAGGAGCTGACTGCTCGGCTTGTTGAGCTTAAAGATTTTCTTCGAGCATACTTCCACAAGAAAACCATTGCGGAATTACGCCAAGAAGAGAAAATTAAGATTGAAATCCGTAACGAAATCAATGATAATATATTGTCAAAGACAAAGATAAAAGGCGTTGCTTTCACCCAATATGATATTATAGAACAATAGGGATTGTATGACTGAAGTATTATCGCAGGACGAAATAGACCAGCTTCTCACTGCAATCAGCTCAGGGGATACCGAGACGGAAAATTTCCAACCGGTTAACGATACGCGGAAGATCAAAATATATGATTTTAAGCGGCCTGATAAATTCTCAAAAGAGCAGATGCGTACCGTTTCCATCATGCATGAAACATTCGCGCGTTTAACGACAACTGCTCTTTCCGCTCAGCTGCGGAGTATGGCACATGTCCATGTGGCTTCCGTTGATCAGCTGACATATGAGGAATTTATCCGTTCCATCCCCACGCCGACAACGCTTGCCGTAATCAACATGGATCCGTTAAAAGGGAATGCCGTGTTGGAGATTGACCCATCGGTTACTTTCTCAATTATTGATAGGCTGTTCGGCGGTACGGGGCAAGGCACAATGGTGCAGCGGGAGCTGACTGATATTGAGGCGTCCGTTATGGAAGGGGTTATCGTGCGTATTTTAGCAAATATGCGCGAAGCGTGGACTCAGGTTATCGATCTGCGTCCCCGTTTAGGGCAAATTGAAACAAACCCGCAATTCGCTCAAATTGTTCCGCCTTCCGAAATGGTCGTATTGGTAACGCTTGAAACAAAGGTAGGGGATGAAGAAGGGATGATGAACTTCTGTATCCCCTATATAACGATTGAACCGATTATTTCAAAGCTGTCCAGTCAGTTCTGGTTCTCTTCGGTACGGAGAAATTCAACAACGCAATATATGGGTATCCTACAAGAAAAACTTTCGACAGTGGATATGGACGTTGTTGCGGAAGTCGGTTCATTGAATTTGCCGGTACGCGATGTGCTTAATCTCCGTGCAGGAGATGTTATCCGCCTTACCGATACAAGAGTCGGCCATCCTTTTACGCTTAGTATCGGCAGCAGAAAGAAGTTTTGGTGCCAGCCGGGTGTTGTGGGTAATAAAGTGGCTGTACAAATATTAGAAAAGATCGAAGATATCAATCAAGATGATTTCGAAGAGCTAACTGCTGATCAGGAGGACTTATATGAGTGATGGCGCCATTTCTCAGAGCGAAATAGATGCATTGCTGTCCGGTGTGGCTAAAGGCGGCGCCGATGACAGCGCTTTTACACCGGCGCAGCAGAAAACCTTGCAAAAGTTTTTTGATGGGACTGTTTCTGCACTTGCAGCAAATTTTGATTCTATGACGGGTAAAACTGTCTCGGTATCTTCGCCCGTCCTTGAACTGACCAACCGCGAAGACTTTTTACAAAAAGTGCCGGAAATGGTGGTTGCGGCAACGGTTGACTTTGATGGAGCATTAATCGGAGATCACCTGTTTGTGCTTGCTCCTGAGTTCGCGGAAAAACTGGTAGGCCTTGTTAATAATGAAGAAAGCGTTACTATTGATGATATGGGCTTGTCTGTTATCAGTGAGACGGTTGCTCAATATGTCGGGAAAGAGATTAGCGCTTTTGACGGACAAAATGTAAAAGGAGTAACAAACAGACCGGCGGAAGCCCATCATGTGCCGAAAGCAATGGTTCGGCTTTCTCAAGACTTTGCGCTTTTAACGTATACCGTTACGATAGACGATGCTTCTTTTGCTTTATGGGAAGTTATCGCTAAGAAAACGGCGATGCAGATAAGTGATAAATTGAACGGATCGGATAGTCCGCAGGCAGCTTCGGCGCAGGCGGCTCCGATTCAACCGACTCCCGAACAAGGAGGTTCGATGGGGGCGATGAATATGCCTATGAATGGAGTAAATGGAATGCCGCAGATGGGACAGCAACAGGCAGGAGGAATACCGATGGCCGGAACGGGCGCGCCTCAAGGCGGGGTGATTATGCCCGGTATGAATCCGAATGTACAATCAATACAATTCTCGCCGCTCGTAAATGGTGTTACCGAAGCAGAGCAGGGGAATATCGGCTTGATCATGGACGTGTACATGGAAATGACCGTTGAACTCGGCCGTACCCGTAAGATGATTAAAGAAATTTTAAGTATGGGCGAAGGGCACATTATCGAATTGGATAAACTTGCCGGTGAGCCTGTGGATATCTTAGTAAATCATAAACCGATTGCAAAAGGGGAAGTAGTCGTTATTGATGAAAACTTTGGTGTCCGCGTTACCGAAATTTTATCGCCTGCTGAACGGATAACTGATGCATAGCCGGTATAGGTATACAAACATGTAGGAATGCGTACGCATTGGGTGGGATAATGCATAAATATTCGTGTACATTATTATTTTCTCTTTTCTTTTTATGCAGCATTGCAGCATATGCACAGGATACTACCGGTAATGGTGAAACATCAATAACCTTGCCGGCAGTTGATGAAGCGGCAATCCAGCTGCAAGAGGAACCTGCACGCCAGACGTTTGGAAGCAGCTCAACAGCCGCTCTTTTGTTTCAGCTGGTTGTGTGGCTTGCCGTTGTATGCGCTCTTGTATATGCAGTGCTCTATTTTATCAGGCGGTCAAGACGTTTCACCGCGGGAGATGATCCTTTTTTAAAAAATGTTGCCGCACTGCCGCTTTCGCCGAATAAAACCGTATACATTATCACCCTTGTTGATAAAGCATACATTATCGGTGCATCGGATGCGTCTCTCTCTCTTATTGCAGAGATTAACGATAAAGAGCTTATCGATGCAATGAATTTACATGCCGCGCAAAAAACCGGCCCAAAACAAGATTTTAATACTTTTTTACATACCTTTTTTCCTGCGGCAAAACCGAAAGCCGCTGAGAACAATCTCTTTGATTCATTTTTAACAAAACAGCGGGAGCGGCTGCAAAAACCTGCCGCTGATACTGAAAGCACACGCAGCAGCGGTGCGGATGAGGAGTTATGATGAAAAAAGTATTAATATGTATCTCTTGTCTGTATCTTGTGCTCTGCGCTCCGTTGACGGTCTTTGCACAGAATACCGTAGAGCCAAGGGATTCTTCAACTCCGGGCCGCACCGATATTGACGCAACCCGTCAGGCAGGACGTATCCCGTTTGTCAATTTAGGAATCCGGGAGCCGCAAAACAATCAGGAAGTAGCGTTTTCCATTCAGCTTCTGCTGTTGGTAACGCTGATTGCTATTGCGCCGAGTATTTTGCTGCTGATGACTTCTTTTTTGCGGCTGAGCATTGTGCTTGATTTTATAAAGCGCGCCCTGTCGCTCCAGCAGGTACCGCCGACGCAGGTGTTGAACGGCATTGCCTTTTTTTTAACGCTTTTCATCATGTGGCCGACGTTAGCCGAGGTGTATAACAAATCGTTTAAGCCGATGGCGGACGGACAAATCAATATTGAAACCGCTTATACGGAAGCGGCAAAACCGATACGGCTTTTTATGTATAAACAGATGGCGCACGATCCGTCTCATATCAAACTGTGCATGTCGCTAGCGCGGTTAGAGAAACCGAACACGCTCGCCGATGTTCCAACACATATTTTAATACCGGCGTTTATTCTACACGAACTAACGATAGCGTTTCAAATCGGTATATTCCTGTATCTGCCGTTTATCATTATCGATATGGTAGTGGCGAGTATCTTGATGTCGATGGGTATGATCATGCTGCCGCCGGTACAGATTTCAATGCCGTTCAAGTTGATTCTATTTGTGCTTGTTGACGGCTGGAATTTATTGGTCGGTCAGCTTTTCCATTCATTTTTATAGAGGATCACAATGAGTATAGGGATGATTGTCAGTTTGCTGCGGAACGGTATTTTTCAAGTGTTTATTTTGGCAGCGCCTATTTTATTTGCAGCCTTGCTGGTTGGTCTTGTCGTGGCTATCTTTCAGGCGACCACCTCTATTCAGGAGCAGACATTAACGTTTGTTCCGAAAATTCTGACTATTTTGGGGATGCTGGCCTTGCTAGGCGGATGGATGTTCAGTGTTCTCCGCGAGTATACCATCCACCTCTTTGAAGCTATTCCGCAGCTTGTGCAAGGGTCAAATATATTTTGAGGCATAGCTCATGGAGCCTAATCCCTTTTCATTTCTGCTGGTAAAAGCGCCGCTCTTTTTTCTAGTAAGCGTCAGGATTTTTGCCATGATTTCTACAACGCCGTTGCTCTCAACACGGGCGGTTCCGCGTATTGCAAAACTTGCGCTTGCAGGCCTAACCGCTTTTCTGATAGTACCGGTAGCTTATAACTCGCCGCTTGACGTGCAAGGGTTCAGTCTTGAGTATGCACTGCTTGCGGTAGGAGAAGCGCTGCTCGGCGTTTTGACCGGTTTTTTTATCAGCATTATTTTTGCAACATTCAGCACGGCAGGACAGTTCTTTTCATATCAGATGGGATTCGGCGCTTCGGAAGTCTATGATTCGCTCGCTCAAATTGAAAACCCGCTGATGGGACAATTCTT
Source organism: uncultured Treponema sp. (assembly GCA_905372265.1). Taxonomy (GTDB): domain Bacteria; phylum Spirochaetota; class Spirochaetia; order Treponematales; family Treponemataceae; genus Treponema. Next base: position 20,307 of record CAJPOL010000014.1, read on the forward strand.
GAACTTCATGGCTGTACTCGTTTTTTTACAGGTAAAGGGGTTTCAAACGCTCTTTCTCGGCGGAGTACTCCGCAGTTTTCAAAGCATTAACTGCTTTATCTTTATTGAAAAACAGTCTATTCTCGCTCCCTTTTTCTTGAGTAATCTAAGTACGCTGTTCCTTAACGCAATGATGGTTGCCATGCCGGTTATCGGAACGCTGTTTCTGGTTCATATTTCAATGGGACTGTTGTCAAAAGCCGCCCCGCAGATGAACCTCTTATCCGAAGGCTTTCCGATCACCATTCTTTTAACCTTTTTCTTACTGACCGTCTCGCTGCCGTACATGGTGAACCTCTTTTTGCGGATTATGCAGCACGGATTTGCAGCCTTTGAAACATTGCTCATCCGAGCCGGAGGCGGGGCGATATGATAACACAGCAGCCGATACCGATTGAATTTGATTTTTGGATTGACTTACAGTGGTTTGCCGCTGAGGACGAGGGGCGTACCGAAGACCCGACCGATTATAAGATACGGAAAGCGCGTGAAGAAGGCCGTGTTGCAAAGAGTCAGGACATTAACGCCGCTTTAGTATTGCTCTTCCCCGCCGGAGCATTTATTTTTCTGTCTTCCTTTTTTTTGGAAAATTGCATGGAAATACTCCGCTTTTTTTTCCTGCGCTGCACACAGGCCGATATACGCAGCGGGGTATGGTTCGGCATTTTTGTGCAGTATTTTTTGCAGCTGGCGCTCCCGTTTGCCTTAATTGCGAGCATTGCCGGCGCTATTGCCAATATTATTCAAAATAACGGTTTTTTGTTTTCTACAAAACCTATTCAACCGCAGTTTAACCGCATTACGCCTGATTTTATCCGTTTTTTTAAACGGGCGCTTTTTTCCGCTGAAGGTATGTTCAACTTTGCGAAATCACTGGCAAAAGTTGTCGCCATCGTCTTTATTGCGTATGTGATGATACGGGCAAATATTCCTCATTTTATCGAGTTGCTGTCGGTGAGCTTTATTCAGGCTGTCTTTTTTATTGCAGGAACAGCGGGAAAGCTCCTTGCCTCAGCAGCCTTTGTGCTGCTTGTCTTTGCCGTACCCGATTATTTCTTTCAACGTAAACAATTTATCGATTCGCTAAAGATGACGAAGCAGGAACTGAAAGAGGAATACAAAGAATTGGAAGGGGATCCGCAGGTCAAAGGGCGTATCCGGCAGCAAATGCAGACGATCCTCTCTCAAAATGCAATCCGTAATGTACCGAAAGCCGATGTGGTTATCACAAACCCGACACACTATGCAATTGCGATGCAATTCGACGCAAAAACGATGCCTGCCCCGATGGTATTAGCAAAGGGTGCAGATGCAATGGCGTTAAAAATTAAAGAAATAGCCCGCGAACACGGCGTTCCCCTCATTGAAAACAAACCGCTTGCCCGTGCGCTCTATGCGAGAGTTGAAATTGGTGATATAATACCAGAGGAATATTATCGCGCACTTTCATTGGTATTTGCCGAGGTATATACGCTCAACAAAAAGAAACAGGAATTTTATAGGTAATCATGGCTACTAAGAGATACAACATAGATATAGCGATTGCAGTTACCGTTATCCTTGCGGTGCTCTTATTCATTATACCGCTGCCGACGGTTATGCTTGATTTTTTCATGGCGGTAAACTTGACATTCAGCCTTATCGTGCTGCTCATTGTTTTGTTTACGGCGCGGGCGACCGACTTTTCGGTATTTCCGTCACTGCTGTTACTTAGTACGATCTTCGGTCTGGTTCTGAACGTTTCGTCAACCCGCTTGATTCTTTCGATGGGTAAAAGTTTTAACGGAGCCATGATAAGAGCGTTCAGCTCTTTCGTTATCGGTTCGGCGGGAAATCAAGGACTGGTAATCGGCTTTGTTATTTTCATCATTTTGATTGTAGTACAGGCGTTCGTTATTACCAAAGGCGCAAAACGGGTTGCAGAAGTCTCCGCCCGTTTTAAACTTGACTCGCATCCGACAAAGAGTATGTCAATCGACTCCGAATACAATGCCGGTATCATCAGCGATGAAGAAGCCCGGGAACGGAAAAAGCAGCTGCAGCGGGAAGACGATTTTTACGGCGCGATGGACGGAGCAAATCAGTTCGTATCGGGCAACGTGAAAGCCGGTATTTTTATTACTGTTATCAATGTGATTGCCGGTCTGATTACCGGTATGATATTCCGCAAGGAACCGTTCGGCGAAGCAATGCAAACCTATACGACCTTAACAATAGGCGACGGATTGCTGGCGCAGCTGCCGTCGCTTTTCTTATCGGTGGCAACAGGTCTATTGGTTACCCGCATGATCGACGAAGGGTCGTTCGGGCAGGATATAAAAAAGCAGTTTTCTCAAATCGGGTGGATTTATTTTGTTGCGGCGGGTACGCTGGCCGTTATGGCGCTTCTGCCGGGTTTTCCGCATGCCGTGCTGTTTTTTATTGCGCTTATACTTGCTTTTGTCGGATGGAAAATCGTGCGAAGCGAGGAAATACAGGAAGCGGCGCAGGCAAAAGCCGAGCAAAAACACGGCGCTCAAGGCGGGCATGCAAGAGGAAGCGGAGCGGAACCGCCGGCTGGGGAAATTGCTCCGATTGTACCGCTGGATCCGCTTTCACTGGAATTGGGCTACGCGCTTATCCCCTTAGTCGATAAAGATAAAGGAGCGGAATTGCTGGAACGCATTACCCGCATCAGAAAAGAGGCGGCATTAGATCTCGGCCTTGTTGCTCCCCGCATCCGTATTATCGACAACATGCGGCTTGAGCCGAGCGAGTACTGTTTTAAGATAAAGGGAGCTGAGGTCGCGCGGGGAAAAATCCGCATGGGATGGTATTTAGGAATTAAACCCGGTTCGGTATCGGAGGACATGCCCGGTGAGCGGACGGTTGATCCGGTATTCGGCCTGCCGGCCGTGTGGATTTCGGAAGAAAACCGCGACAGAGCTGAACGGGCAGGCTATACGGTGGTTGATCCGCCGGCATTGATTGCCACCCATCTGACGGAAGTCATTAAAAAACATGCCGCAGAGATATTGGGACGGCAAGAAGTGCAAAGCATCATGAATGCGCTTCGTAAAGACTATCCCGCTGTTGTGGATGAACTTGCGGAAAGCTGTAAGCTGGGCGAAATACAAAAGGTACTGCAAGGCTTACTGAGGGAACGGGTATCGATCCGCAATACGGTTGCAATATTTGAAACCCTTGTCGATTTTCATCCGATTACGCCGAATACCACCGTTTTGGTTGAAAAAGTCCGGCAGGCGCTCGGCCGGCAGATATGTCTGCAATACGCCGATGAAAACAAAACGCTGCATGTACTGACGGTAGAGGTTTCGCTCGCACAAAAATTAGTTGATAGCAGGGTTGACTATCCGAACGGCCCGGTACCGGCGCTTGAACCCGGCGAGCAGCGGCTCTGGATACGCGCTGTGTTTGATGCGGTAACCGCTGTTCAAAAGGACGGCTTTTTACCGATCATACTCGCCCCCGAAGCGTCTTCCCGTATTCTGATTAAAAATTCTTTGGACATGGAGTTCCCGAACATTGTCGTGTTATCGATACACGAGGTCAGTAAGGATATGAAAGTAGAAGTTATCGGCGAAATTAAACTGGCGCAGGATAAGAACTAATGGAAATTTTTGTTGAACAAGCTTCAAGTTATGACAAATGTCTCAAAAAAATACGGCAGAAGTACGGGGATGATGCTATTATCATCCGCCAAAAAGATGCGAAAGTAAGCTGGGGCTTGTTTGGGTTGTTTGAACGGGATTCCGTAGAGATTACCTTTGCACTCAATGAACACCGCGACAAGCTCTTGACGCCTTCTTTTACGCCGGCTGCGCCGAAACCGCTTCCCCCGCAAAACGATGACGAAGAACGTTTGAAAATCGTAAAAGGCTATGCGGAGAAAAATCCGGAAGCGGCGCAAAAGCTGCGTCCCCATGTTGACAATATTCAGAAAAAGACTTCCAAGCAAGCTGTTTCGGAAAGCGGAGGCTCCGTAACACGGACAGAGCAGGACGAAGCTATCGAAAAATTAACAAAGACGATAGAACGGTTGACTGCAAAGATAGACAAACAAACAGCCCCGGCGCAGCAGGAAGCTGAACATACGCATATTAAAAAAATACAAACATTGCTCGAAGAAAATGATTTTTCACTTTCTTACATAAAAGAACTCTGCATCCGTTTAAAAAATGAATTAACCTATAATGAGATTGAAAACTTTCAAGTAGTTCAAAATAAACTCTTCGACATACTTGCCGAATCGGTTGTACTGATGCCGGCCGGTATGCAGCCGAAAACCCGTATTATTCTACTGGTTGGACCTACGGGAGTCGGAAAAACGACGACGCTGGCTAAACTGCTTGCGTACTATTATAAAAAAGCAAAACGCCTCAAGGCCATTACAATCGACAGCTGGAGAATAGGCGCGGCGCAGCAGCTGGAAAAATATTGCGAAATTATGGATATACCTTCGATGTGTGCATCAACTCCGCTGGAACTGCGGAAATATATGGATATATCCCGCGGAGAATCGAATGTCATCTGTATTGATACGACAGGCAGAAGTCCGAATGACCATGAAAAATTAGCACAGATGCAGGAATACTTTGCCGAACTAGGCGATGATGCCGAAATATATTTAACCCTCTGCGCCGACACCCGCCTCAATGACATGCGCGAAATTATGAAGCAATATGCTATTTTTAACTATAAATCCTTGATTATTACAAAATTTGATGAGACATCCTATGTCGGCAACTTGTTCAGTATTATGGCGGAAAAGAAAATTCCCGTTACCTATGTAACAACCGGCCAAGCAGTTCCGCAGGATTTTGTACAAGCTGATGCCGAAATGTTTTTAAAAAAATTGCAAGGATTTTCTGTAGGCCACGGCTATATTGAACAAATTTGCAGCAAAAAGAGCAATTATGCGGCAAACAGCTAAGTTTTTTGAGTGTTAACCGATATCTTTTTAGCTTCCGGCGACTCTCATTGAGCGGAAGCTGATCAAACTTCTAAAATGCGGAGAAGCAAATGGGCGATCAAGCGGACGGATTACGTTTATTGATGAAAGAAATACATAAAACAGGCGATGATTCCGATACGCCTGCTGCCGGTAAAACACGGATCATTGCCGTTACCAGCGGGAAAGGCGGCGTCGGCAAGACAAATGTTGCTACCAATATGGGAATCGCTTATGCACAGATGGGAAAAAAGGTGATCGTTATCGATGCGGATCTTGGGCTTGCAAATGTGAACGTTATTCTGAATGTTATTCCGCAGTATAATTTGTATCATGTCATCAAAAAGCAGAAAAAAATGTCGGAAATTATTATCGATACCGCTTACGGCATTAAACTGATTGTCGGCGCCTCCGGTTTTTCAAAAATTGCCAATATGGAGGAATCGGAACGGGAAGAGTTTATTAAAGAGATGTATGCGCTCTCAGATGTGGATATTATCATTATCGATACCGGCGCGGGCGTTTCAAAAAATGTGTTGAGTTTTGTTGCCGCCGCTGATGAGGTGCTCATTGTAACTACTTCCGAACCGACTGCGATCACAGATGCATACGGTATCATCAAAGTGATTGCAACGGAAGTGGAAAACATGAAGCTCAATCTGAAAATGGTTATCAATAGAGTAGATTCGGCTGCCGAAGGGAAAAAAATTGCCGACCGTATGATAAGTATTGCAGCGCAATTTTTGAATTTAAAAATTGAATATCTCGGCTTTATCTATAATGATTCCGCTGTCAGCAAGGCGGTGCTGCAGCAAAAACCTTTTATCATTAGCGAACCGAACGGTAAAGCTGCTGTTTGCCTGAAGCACATTGTCGCGCGTTTGGAAAAAACGGAGATTCCCGAAGACGGCGGCTTGACCGGATTTATGAAAAAGCTGTTCGGCCGCAAATGGGCGTAAATGAGCCGGGTAATGCAAGCCTTGCTGGTATACCATTTGGTGTAGGTCTGTGACCGGTTCTATTAAAGTTTTTGTATTGTGTTTTAGAAAGATATGAAGATAATGCTGTATACAAAGAGTATGTACGAAATGGAAATGCTGCAGCTAAGAAAATCATTCCATTGGTTATAATAATTGGTTTGTTATTATCTGCGTGTATGAATATGTGTATACTTTAGGAGGATGATGCAGCAAAGAAATTCAATATCGATTATATAGGGTAAACCTTACGATGCAGTAACCGGCTTGAGCAACTACGGCTTCCGCGATTACTCACCGGCACATGCACGGTTTATCACAGAAGACCCGATTAGGGACGGTCGGTTAATAGTGTACATCCTTGACACTATTAACCTGTCAGTTTTGCGAAACGCAAAACTGAGTGCTGCGTAGAACCACTGCCATCCATGGCAGTATGTTGGCAATAACCCGGTGAACTGGATTGATCCGTGGGGATTGAACGCGAGTGATGGACAGAAAAATGAAGATACTGCTGACTACTATATTACATTGCATGCACTGCCGCCGATGCCTGGAACGCGAACTCCTGCTGCGATTAAAGACAAACTATTAACAGTCGGTCATGCTTTTTTGGAGTTAGGGAATGCTGCCGGTACGGATTTACACTTTTTCGGAAAATGGATGGCGGGAAGCGGTAAACAGGTATTAAAAGGCGGTACAGTAAAAGGTGTAATAAAAACAACCGATGAACCATATACAAACCAGGATGGCATCCAGTCTTTGAATATTATAATATAAAACAAGATACATGTGTTACTTGGGCAATACAGAAAGGCTTGGAACATGGAATAACGGAATTTAGCGAAGTAAACACTTTTCCTACCCAATGGGATATGTCTGATGAGGAAATAGCAGGCTGGGAATATCATATAATAGGGAAAAAAATACTGGAAAAGCTGCGAGGGACAATCGCACCTAATAACGGCGATTTGGCAGCAAACATCGCAGAATACAATAAAAAACATAATGGGGCGAAGGAGATTCCATAATGAGAGCGATAGGTTTAACTATATATCTATTTTGTTTGATTAGTTGCGCTGTTTTTTCTAAAGGATCCGTAGCGGACGAAAATATGACAACATTGTATTTTTTCGAATATACTACTCACGGCCAGTATGATATTAGCCGGATTCTCGGCTATGACATTAAAACAGCGAAGCTTTCGGTGGTATGGCAGGGAACTGACGGTTATTCAATGTTTTATGATAACGCTGCGGGGAAGAGCGTATTACATAAAAAGAAAAAATATTATTATTTTGAAATTGATGAGCATAAAAAAACATATAGCATTACAGGAGAAGTGCCGCATTATCTTGCCTATAGCAAAGAAAAAGACGGTAGGGAATATCTTGCGTTAAAAAAACGTAATTCAAACGGGACAATGATAGCTTCTCTATTTGAGAACACATATGGCCCCAATAAGTTAAAAATTGTTTCAATCGATGGAACGATACATAAAATAAAAGAGTTTGGCGAGTGGTTCAAAGATTTTTATTGGCTTGATGACGATACCCTTGTCATTGTATTTCAAGAACCGTATACGATCTTTTTAAATGCACGAACTGATGAACAAATCAAAATAAATATGGGATTGGGAATAAATAATGTGATAAATTATGGAGAGTATTTTGTTACGGCGTTGTGGCGGCCGGTTAATTCTTTGCTGAAACACACTGACCTGATAACCGAATTGAAGAATAGAGAAAGTAAAACACTGTTTCAGACAAAACTATACGGTAAAACATATAAAGTAAATGATTATTTTATTGTTATAGGTAACGGTGAATATTTTTTCCCTCGATATGATGTTGCCGTTTATAATATAAAAACAGGAAAGAAAAAAGCCTTCTCTAAAAA
>CAJPOL010000015.1 GCA_905372265.1 uncultured Treponema sp.
AGCGCCACCTTGCCAAGGTGGATGTCGCGGGTTCAATCCCCGTTTCCCGCTCTTACAGAAGCGATTCGGTACATCCGGATCGCTTTTTTTTTAACCGGATAGTGCCGGTAAAGAATAAAGTTCTCTTGCGAGAAACCCTTTTAGTACCATAAGGATATGCCAATGAATTTTACGAAAGAATTTACCCCTATCGAAAAGTCTCGAATGAAACTTTCGATTACCGTTAAACAGGATGAGGTGCAAAACCGATATGCGCTTTTAACGAAAAAATATGCGAAACAGCTCCAGATACCGGGCTTTCGTAAAGGCAAAGTACCGGTAAAAATCCTTGAACAGAAATTCGGCGAAACCCTGCGTGCCGAAACGTATGACGAAGTGATTCAAAATGTATTGGAAGAAGTGTTTGAAGCTGCGGACAAATATTCACGGCCGCTACCGTATTCACAGCCTGAACTTGACGGTACACCCGATTTTAAGCTTGACTCCGACTTGGTGTTTACCGTTCTGTATGATGTACTGCCAAAAGTAGAAATAACAAAAACGGAGGGCTTTACGGTATCGGTTCCTAAAGTATCTGTTACCGACAGCGATATCGAAAAAGAATTGACGCTGATACAGGAACGCAATGCACTTGTCATCGATTGCGGCGATTCGGATACCGTTCAGAATGATAATATCGTAACTATTAACTATGTACAGCTTGATGATGCCGATGAGGAAATCGAAACTTCAAAACGGAATGATTTTGTGTTTACCGTTGGTAAGGGGCAGTTCCATTACGGCATAGACGATGAACTTATCGGTATGAAAAAAGGCGAAGAAAAAGTTATCACCAAGACATACCCTGCCGATAATATCGATGAACAGCTTGCAGGAAAGACAATTAAGTTAAAGGTTATCGTAACTGCGTTGAAGCGCAAAGACTTACCCGCTATTGACGATGATCTTGCACAGGATGTAAGCGAAAAGTACAAAACGCTTGCGGATTTAAAGGCCGACATATCGAAGAATCTTACACGTCAGGTAGAAGATGTTCTGGAGCGGAAAAAAAACGACAATCTGCTTAAACAGATGGCGGAAGCTAATCCTATAGAACTGCCTGAATCTATGATTAAGGCGGAACTTGAAGGCCGGTGGGCTATGCTGGCACAGCGATTGGGAATGTCGGCCGAAAACTTGGAAAAACTTACGGGCGACGTAAACGGTAAGTTTTCTAAGGAATCTGCGATGGCTGAATGGCGGGCAGAGGCAGAGTTGCGGCTTAAAACCCGCATTATTGTCGAAAAACTGATGGAAGAACGAGCTATTACTGCTTCGCCGGAAGATGTTGAAGCGGAATACGCTTCAATAGCCGAACGCGCAGGGGCTTCAACGGAAGATGTTAAAAAGCATTATGACGGTAAGCCTCGTGAAAAAGAATATTTGATTGACGATATCAAAGAAAAAAAACTCTATGCCCAGCTTTTTGAAAAATCGACGGTAAAAGCGGGTGAGAAGCTGACGGTAGAACAATTACTTGGAGAGGGAGCTGCCGATGTCGGAACAGATGCATAGCCTTGTTCCTTATGTTATTGAGCAAACGGGAAACGGCGAGCGCAGTTATGATATTTTTTCCCGTCTGTTAAAAGACCGTATTATCTTTGTTGATGGAGAAATAACCGATGCAACCGCCGATTTGGTGGTTGCGCAGCTGCTTTTTCTTGAGTCGCAGAACCCCGACAAAGATATCAGTCTTTATATTAATAGCCCCGGCGGTTCAGTAACGGCAGGGCTTGCCGTTTACGATACGATGCAACATATTCATCCTCATGTGCAGACCATCTGTTTGGGGCAGGCCGCGAGTATGGCTGCCGTGCTTTTGGCCGGGGGAAGCAAAGGAAAGCGCTTTGCATTGCCGTCTTCCCGCGTGATGATTCATCAGCCGTGGGGCGGTGCACAGGGACAGGCGAGCGATATTACCATACAAGCACGGGAAATACTCCGGTTAAAAAAGCTGATTATCCAATATTGCGCCCATCACACCGGAAAATCGGAGAAGGCGGTTGCCGAAGACATGGAACGGGATTTCTTTATGTCTGCGCAGGAAGCCTGCGAATACGGCATTGTCGATATGGTTATGGATAGGAGAAAAAATGCCTAAATTAAGAAGTGATCCTTCTTTGGTTTGCTCTTTTTGCGGTAAGCGTGAAGATGCAGGCCGTAAAATTGTTCCCGGTCCGGGAGTTGCTATCTGCGATCATTGTATCCAGCTTTGTAAGGAATACTTGAGCGCTTATAAAATGGCGATGCCTTTGCAGCTTTCAGGGGATATTCCGACACCGGTGGAGCTAAAGGCCTACCTTGACGAATATGTTATCGGACAAGAGAAAGCCAAACGGGTTTTATCGGTTGCCGTCTATAATCACTACAAGCGGATTATGCATCCGCCGACTGACCGAAATGCCGTTGTGATTGAAAAATCGAACGTTTTATTGATAGGCCCGACCGGTTCGGGAAAGACGCTCTTGGCGCGGACTCTTGCGCAAAAGATGAAGGTGCCGTTTGCTATTGCGGATGCGACTACTTTAACCGAAGCGGGATATGTCGGTGAAGACGTTGAAAATATCCTTTTAAAGCTTATCCAAAATGCAGATGGCGATATCGCTCGTGCGGAGCGCGGTATTATCTTTATTGACGAAATTGATAAGATTGCGCGGAAAAGCGAAAACGTATCGATTACCCGTGATGTTTCGGGTGAAGGTGTTCAGCAGGCTTTATTGAAGATTGTTGAAGGAACCGTTGCTTCCGTTCCTCCGCAGGGCGGGCGTAAACATCCGAATCAGGATATGCTCAAAATCGATACGTCCAATATCCTGTTTATCTGCGGCGGCGCTTTTGTCGGGCTTGATACGATTATTCAGACGCGGGTTGCGGAAAATCCGATGGGGTTTGCGGCTGATGTGCGGTCTGCAAAAGAAAAGGATTTGCAGGAGTTGTACGACAAGCTCATTCCCGATGATCTGGTAAAATTCGGTATTATTCCCGAATTGATCGGGCGGCTTCCCATCAGTGTTTCGCTCAGCGATTTAAAGCTCGAAGACCTGCGCCGTATTCTTGTTGAACCTAAGAACGCGATTATCAAACAGTTCCAAGAATCGTTTAAGCTTGATAATGTTAAGCTCACCTTTGACGAGGCCGCTCTTGATGCGATTTCACAGCAGGCGCTGGATCAAAATACCGGTGCACGCGGGCTTCGCTCTATTGTTGAGAAGCTGATGCTTGACGCGATGTTTGAAGCACCGTCAATGAAAGGTGAAAAAGCCCTGCATATCACAAAGAAAGTTATTGAGGAAACCGAGAAGCCTGAGTTAAAACTGATTTCGGAAAAAACAGCATAGTTTTATCGAATTTTTCTGTGATTGATTTATTCTTTAGACAAAAAAAAGAGCCGGCGTTATTAAACGGGCGGAAGATTTAACTTCAACCGTTTGACGTCGGCTTTTTTTGATGCTTCTCTTAATTAAAAAATCAGTTACGATACTGTACGCAGATGAGGGCTCCCAATACCATCAGGTGACCGGAAAGCTGCTGCAGATAGGTTAATAAACCGTGTACGCCATGAATACCGCTGTTAAATGTTCCGATAAAATCGATCAAAACAATATTAATGATCCACAACACGGTAAAAATAATCAAAATCACATTGAGAATCTGCGGAGAGAATGTAAACAGCCCCATCAACAAGAAAAATCCGGCGATGAGTTCACAGACTGCAATCGAGATGATGATGATCGTGCTTACTGTTGAACTTTTTACCAACTGTGTAAGAAATGTAACCACCGGATTTAAATTACCGGCGCTGGACTGCATAAGTCCCGTTACGCCGCTAACCAGTAAGAAAAAAACAAGTGCAATTTGCAAGATGGTGATACCCATACTTCGTCTCATAAGAACCTCCGAATGGGAACCTCTAAAAATATAACCAAGTCTTTAGAGATACCCCAAATATCTTCTGTATATATCGGCGAATATCGGCAGACTTTTATGTTATAAATACGGGAGATTCTCTGAATATTTTTGGGATAATTAGTGCAGACGGACGGTGTCGCTGTATGCCGCTAATTCCCGTCCCTGATTGCAGATAATGCTGTAGAGGCAGGTGTCGAGCAGTACGCCCGATAATTCTTGCCCCATTGCACGAATCTGCATATCGGTTTTATTTAAGAGCGATATAATGCGGTACACTGTTTGCGCATTCCATTGCCTGCTTGCACGGCGGTACTGGTCGATTGCTTTTTTTGATGTAAAGCCCGCTTTTTTTAAGCTGAAATCATCAAGCCCGCCGGTTTGCGCAAGGTTATGCCAGTCCCGCAAACGCCGAAAGCAGTAGGCAAGTCCCGCAATCAGTTGTACCGGAGAGGATTCTTTGGAAAGGGTCAACTTCTGGCGGATATTCAGCGCATATTCCAGATTGGCATTACTGAGCGCATCAAAAAGCGTAAACGGTGTTTCTTCTTTGTTATGCGCAAGCAGGTGTTCAACGGTTTCCGCAGTCAGCGTTGTTCCCGGCTCAAAAAAGAGGCTGATATGCGCGCAGGTAGTTTTTAACGCTTCGGTGTTATTTTCTACCAATTCCAGCAGAACCTCGACAGCATTCTGCTCAATATTGATTTTCGACTGTCCAAAATAACGGCGAATCCAATCCCGTTTTCTATTTTCGAAGAGTTCCCAGAATATTTTTTTGTGATCTTTAGGCACCAGCGCTTCAATTTTTTTATCAATTCCGATTTCATCGGAGATTAGGACTAAAAAAGCGCCGTCTTCAGTAGAAGTTTGTTCAACCCACTGTGTGAGTGCTTGTATATCTTCCTTTTTCTTGATTGTTTCCGCATTTCTGACGACGGCAAACCGCGCCTCTGCGAACAAAGAACCGTTCTGAACGGCATCCAAAATAACCGATAGAGGGGTGTCCGCCGCGTAAAAGAGATGATTGTCGAGCTGTCCGTATTTTTTTTCCGCGCTTTTCCGCAGCGCTTCAAGCGCGTCATTCCGCTCTCCCAATTCGGGGCCGGTAAAAAGCCATAAAGGTGCACTCATCTTTTTGCGTTATTCCTCTTCAAATTTTGCGGCAAAAAGCTGTTCAAGCGCTGCGACTGCTTCGGTTTCGTCGGCGCCGTCGGCAGAAACGGTCAATTCGGTTTGATAGCCCGCAGCCATCGTCATTACACCCATAATAGATTTCGCATTAACAGTAATGTTTTCTTTTTCAAATATGATCGTCGACTGGAACTTGCTTGCCGTTTGTACAATCAACGATGACGGCCGCGCATGGATGCCGGCGCGATTTTGCACAATAATCTTTTTTGTTACCATAGAGTTTTTCCTTAATAGGTATCATCTGCCGAATAATAAGGTACCCGGCTCGTATCGCTTTCCATCCAGCGCAGAATGTTTTGATTAAATTCTTTCGCAGAATAAACGCCCATACTTTTAAGCCGCTCGTTCATTGCGGCCGTTTCTAAAATAATCGGAATATTTCGCCCCGATTTTACCGGTATTTCCAAAAGCGGCAGTTTTACATCCAATATCTCGGTGGTAAGTTCCTCAGTACCGATGCGGTCGTATACTTTGTGTGAATCCCATTCTTCCAACTTAGCCACTAGCTGTATCTGCTTTTGCTCCCGCACCGAACGGACGCCGTACAGCTGCATAATATTGATAATGCCCAGCCCTCGTATTTCCATGTGATGGCCGATCATCTTATTGGCGCCCCGCCCGATTAAGCTATTCCCGTTGATGCAGGTGATCTCGACCACATCGTCAACCACCAATCGGTGTCCGCGTTCCACAAGCTCAAGCGCCGTTTCACTTTTACCGACCCCCGAATCACCCAAGATGAGAATACCAAGTCCGTATACTTCTACCAGAACACCGTGTATTGCCACTGTCGGGGCGAACACATTGGAGAGAACACGCATCAGCCGCACGGAAAGCTCGCTGGAGGAAAGATCCGTTTGCAGTACGGGGCAGCCGGTTGTCCGAACCAACTCTAAAAACACCGGAGGAGGAGGAATATTATGAGAGAAAATACAGCAGGGAATATCATAAGTCAGCATCTTTTTTATATTTTCCACGGTATTGTTTTCAATGAGTTTTTGTAAATAGGCGCATTCTCCCCTGCCGAACAGCTGGACACGTTGATAGGCAAAAGAATCAAAGAAGCCCGAAAGTGCAAGACCGGGACGATTTAAATCCGCAACGGTAATACTGCGCATCAAACCGTTTTGCCCGCACACGCAATGCAGGTGAAGCGCATCGTGTTCCGTTAAGTCGAGATCGAGTAATTCAAGTACCGTTAAACTCTTAGAAAGCATATATAAGCCTTTATAACCGCGCCGATTGCCCTAAGTTCAATCTTTTAGGGATTTCAGTTCGGTTTTAAGTGAGGCGCTTTCGCGTGATTGACGCGCAAGGCGGTCGGCGAGAAGGCGCGACAAAAAGATACCGTAATGAGGGTATGCTTCGATCAGTTTTATAAATTCCATCTTAGGCACTTTAACCAACGTTCCTTTTCCGATCGCAACAATGGTTGCCGACCGCCTATCGTTTGTAAGGAAAGCCATCTCCCCGATAAAAATGTCCGCCGGCGTCAGCACCGTTAACAGTGTATTATCGACGTAAACCGCATAGCGTCCGGATCGGATATAAAAAAGGTCATTCGATTCCTCGTTTTGACGGCATACCACCTGCAAGTGGTCAAAATGAAAGGTCTCCTGTTCCCGCAAAATTACCGGTGTTAGATTGGTACTGTCTTTCTGATTCGGCACTTCGAATGAAACCTCGTTTCCGGCATCATTATAATACAGCTCTTTCACGAAACTTTGGCTCATCTTAATACCCATTCCGTGTAAGCCTGCTTCAAAAGGAGCATCAAGCGCAGAACGCCAGTCAAATCCCGGGCCGTCGTCTTTGATGGTAATTCGCGTGCGTTCGGGAGAAATATTGTATGTGATGAGTACCTTTTTCGTTCCGACGGAAGGATCCATCTTTTTTATTTTAATCAGCTCAAGGACATCCTTCCCCTGTTTAAGCCACTCCGTTTTTTCATTATAACTTATATCGCAATTACCGTGCTCTACGGCGTTCAGCAGCAGCTCCATCATTGCACCCTGAAACGCGCTCCGTTCAGCCTCATTAACGCGGTCGGTATTATAGAGATAGGTAGAAATAAGATTTGCATAGAACATTATTTCAAACGGGTCGGTCTCACTGGTAAAACTACCGTGTTCAAGATCGTTTGCAGGATGGTTCATACCGCGATTGACGAGAAAATGTTCATGGGAGTTTAAGATTTTAATAATTTGCACAACATACTGTTCAAATTCTTGGCGCGTTAAAACGAATAAAAAGTTAGGTTCTTTCCGTTGTGTCAGTGTCGCTTTTTGTTCCTGCGAATCGGTAATTGCAATCACACCGCCGAATAGGAGCCACGGATCATCCTTTACGATTTTAAGACATTTTTCCGCATGAATCGCAGGGTCGCCGAAATCGATAATTTTAATCTCCGGCATCTCGTACCGAAAGGCTGCAAAGGCTTCGCTGTAATCATGTAATTGTTGCGATATAATACTGAAATTAGACTGCTTACATGCCTGTTGCAACGCATCTACAGTAGTTACAACGGTACTGACAATCGGTATCTTCTTCATAACTTATCCTTTTGTGCGAAATTTTATCTAAAATTTCGCACAAATTTTTAGGAAAGACGGATAAACACATCAGAAATAGTTTAAGCGCTGCCTTTCATGCAAAATTTTGCTAAAAATTTTGCACATTTTATTTTGAGAAGCAGGATAAACACATCAGGTTATTAATCAAATATCGAAAAATAAAGAGGCTGTGAGACCATTTGAACCGCGAAGAGGTTCAATTCTGGTTGAACAGCCTCTTTATTTTTCGGGGTACTATAAAAAAGCTGATGTGTTTATCCTAACTTTGAGTGAGTATAGCATAATTTTATTTTTCGTGCTACATTTCGTTTCATTCATGGAAAACCTATCATTTTTGCCGGGTAGTCCGCTTCCTGCCGGTGCTGCCGTCTATAGCGATGGTGTGAATTTCAGTATTTTTTCCCGTAATGCCTTTTCGGTTACGTTGGATATCTTTGAAAAAGCCGAAGATTCCGCGCCTTGTTGTTCATACACTTTTGACCCCAATACGAATAAAACAGGAGATATCTGGCATATCTTTGTCAAAGGCTTACCGAAAAACGCCCTGTATCTTTACCGCGTCGACGGCCCCTTTGCTCCTTACGAGGGAATGCGTTTTAATGCCGGTAATTATCTGCTCGACCCGTATTCGCGGGGGCTTGCCAATACGGAATCCTTTAGCGGGAATTTTTCCGCGCAAACGCCGCCCCCTCACCTAGACGGCGATCTGGCTTTTTTAAGCGGGCAGCTGCCTGCTCATTTTCCCAAGTGCATTGCAGTAGCGCAGGATGATTTTGACTGGCAGGGCGATCACCCGCTCAATTATCCACTAAAAGACTGTATCATCTACGAAGCGCATGTAAAAGGGCTTTCGTGCCATACCAATGCACCGCAGCAGCATAAGGGAACCTATCAGGGGATTATCGATACCATTCCATATTTAAAAGAACTGGGCATCACCAGCCTTGAGCTATTGCCTATTCAGGAATTTAACGAGCATGAATTGACCAGAATAAATCCGCGGACAGGATCGGTGTTAAAAAACTACTGGGGATATAGTACCATCACTTTTTTTGCGCCTAAATCGTCTTACGCTTCCGACCGTGAAGGTATTGGGGCGGTATTCGAGTTTAAACGGATGGTGCGCGAGCTGCATAAAAACGGCATCGAAGTAATTCTGGACATCGTATTTAATCATACGGCGGAAGGAAGCGAGTTCGGCCCGACCCTTTCGTTCCGAGGCTTGGACAATACCATCTATTATATACTGGAAGATAACGCGCGTTATTACCGGAACTACTCAGGCTGCGGCAACACCGTAAACTGTAATCACCCGATTGTGCAGACCTTTATCTTAGACTGCCTGCGGTACTGGGTCATTGAAATGCACGTCGACGGTTTCCGGTTCGACCTCGGCTCTATCTTGGGCAGAGATCAAAAAGGAAACCTCATGGATAATCCGCCGACCATTGAACATATTGCCGAAGACCCCATATTGAGAAAAACAAAGATCATCGCAGAGGCATGGGATGCGGGCGGCGCGTATCAGGTAGGGAATTTTTCCGCCGGCAGGTGGGCTGAATGGAATGACCGTTTCCGCGACGATGTGCGGCTCTTTTGGCGCGGAGATTTATCCCATGCAAAAGAACTTGCGACGCGGGTAACCGGTTCCGCCGACTTGTACCTCCGCAACGGACGTAAACCCTTCCATTCCATCAACTTTGTTACCAGCCATGACGGGTTTACCCTCTACGATTTATTAAGCTATGATAGAAAACACAACGAAGAAAACGGAGAGGACAATCGGGACGGCAGCGATTCCAATTGCAGCTATAACAACGGCTTTGAAGGAAAAACCGAGAATAGTCATATCGAAACTGTACGGAAGCAAAAAGCAAAGAATATACTCTTAACGCTCATTTTATCGTTGGGAACTCCGATGCTGACCGCCGGAGATGAAGTATTGCGGACTCAGCGTGGGAATAACAATCCCTACTGCCAAGATAACGAGATAAGCTGGTTCGACTGGTCGCTCACCCGGAGCAATGCCGATATATTGGCATTTGTAAAAAAACTAATCCGCCTACGCAAACAGCATCCGGTATTCCTACGTTCGGAGTTTTTAACGGGAACACAATCAGGCGACCGGCGAAAACCGGATATCAGCTGGTACAACGCGCAAGGCAGCGCTCCCGATTGGAACCAGCCTTCGTCTTTTTTAGCATATTTTCTTGACGGTTCCACGGCGGAAACAAGAGCCGAACGCGATGATAACAGCTTTTACATCATGTTGAACGGCGGCACTTTAGACGTTACTGCAACAATCTGCCCACCGCTGGAAGGAAAGCATTGGTATCGGCTAATCGATACATCCTATCCGGCAGGAGAAGATTTTACCGATCCCGAACAGGCGCCGCTTTTGGAGAATCAGCAAAAATATGTTGTATTAGCCGCGACAGCCGTCGTGTTAATTCTGAAATAAGGGGGAATTTATGTCTCAGTTAAAA
Source organism: uncultured Treponema sp. (assembly GCA_905372265.1). GTDB lineage: Bacteria > Spirochaetota > Spirochaetia > Treponematales > Treponemataceae > Treponema. The sequence goes on from CAJPOL010000015.1 coordinate 10,196, forward strand.
GAAACCTTACGGGCAAGCATTTTAGGCAAGCTGAAACGAAATTTCAGCAAGGACATATCCGAGGCAACAATACGTGAACTCTATGATGCCGCGGCAAGCAGCGTTATGGATAGCATTCAGCCCAACATATCCGCAACCAGAACCGCGCAGGAGCAGCCCGATGTACGGCAGATGTATTATTTCTCCGCCGAATTTTTGATGGGGCGGGCGCTTTCCAATAACTTGAACAACACCGGTATGCGCGCCGCAATGGAAGAACTTTTAACGGAGCTTTCCGCCTCGTATCGGGACATCGAGGATGAAGAACCCGATGCAGGGCTTGGAAACGGCGGTCTCGGTAGGCTCGCCGCCTGTTTTTTGGACTCGCTTGCAACGCTCGACTATCCCGGACACGGCTACGGTATCCGCTACCAGTACGGTATGTTTGAACAGCGGATAGAAAACGGCTATCAGGTGGAATACCCCGACAACTGGCGGCGTTACCGCGATCCGTGGGAAGTACGCCGCGACGATTTGGCGGTAACGGTACACTTCGGCGGCACTCCGATATGCACGCAGCAAGAAGACGGTACCCTACTCTACCGGCTGGAAAATGCCGAGGAGGTTATTGCTACCCCCTATGATATGGCGATCATCGGCTACGGCACCAAAACTGTCAACCGCCTGCGCCTCTGGGAAGCCTCCTCTCCCGACGGCTTCGACCTCCAGCTCTTTAACAACATGGAATACACCGCTGCGGTTGCAAAACAAAACTCCGCAGAAAATATCTCCCGCGTATTATACCCGAACGACACCGGCCCGTCGGGAAAGGCGCTCCGTTTAAAACAGCAGTATTTTTTCACTTCTGCAAGTTTACAGGATTTAGTGCGTTCGTTTATTCGCAAGCACGGTACGAATTTCGCCGACTTCCCGCGCTATAATGTTATCCAGCTAAACGATACGCACCCCGTCGTGGCAATCCCCGAACTGATGCGCCTTTTGATGGACGAACACCACCTCGGCTGGGATGCGGCATGGGCGATTGTTATTCAAACATTTGCATATACGAACCATACGATTTTAGCGGAAGCGTTGGAAAAATGGCCGATCGAGATATTCCAAGGCTTGCTGCCGCGCGTGTATCAAATTGTAGAAGAGATAAACCGCCGCTTCCTACTGGAGCTGCGGGAAAAATACCCGAACGATTGGAAAAAACACAACAAGATGTCCATTATCGGTGAAGGGAAAATCCGTATGGCATGGCTCGCCATTGCCGGTTCGTTTTCGGTCAACGGTGTCGCAGCGTTGCACACTGAAATTCTTAAAACCAAAGAGCTGTCCGATTGGTATAATCTGTATCCGCAAAAGTTTAACAATAAGACAAACGGTGTTACCCAGCGCCGCTGGCTTTTAACTGCAAACCCCGCGCTTTCGGCCTTTATTACGAAGCATATCGGCGACGGCTGGATTAAAGACCTTACGCAGCTGCGGCAGCTTGAAAAACTGGCGGATAATCAGGAAGCGTTAAACGAATTAATCGCGATAAAAAAACACAATAAAGAGCGGCTTGCTGAATTCCTCAAACGGACACAGGGAGTTGTGATCGATCCCAACTCGATTTTTGACGTGCAGATAAAACGGCTCCACGAATACAAACGCCAGCTCTTAAACGTCCTGCATGTGATGACACTCTATAACAGAATTATCGAAGACCCGACGTATGATCCTATTCCGCATACCTTTATCTTCGGCGCAAAAGCAGCATCGGGCTATCGGCGGGCAAAGCTCATCATTAAACTGATTAATACCGTTGCCGACCGCATCAACAACGATCACCGTGTACGGGGAAAATTAAAGGTAGTATTTGCGGCAAACTATTGCGTCTCGACTGCCGAAAAGATTTTCCCCGCTTCGGATATTTCCGAGCAGATTTCCACCGCGGGTAAGGAAGCGTCGGGAACCGGCAATATGAAGTTTATGCTGAACGGTGCGATCACGCTCGGAACGCTGGACGGCGCTAATATCGAAATTGTGGAAGAAGTAGGCGCTGAAAACGCCGTTATTTTCGGTATCACCGCAGACGAGATCCAAAAGATTGAGCATGAGCACAGCTATAATCCGCAAGAATACCTTAACCGCAATCCTGCATTGGCGAGAGCGCTGACCCAGCTTATCGACGGGACATATACGCCGCCCTTTGACAACAGCTTTAGAGAATTGTACGATTCGCTGGTGTACGGCGTGGAGGGGCAGCGGCCGGACGTCTATTACGTGCTGGCGGATTTCGATGCTTATGCAGCGGCGCAACAGCGGATTGTCGAATGTTACCGCGACGAAATGAAATGGGCAAAAATGTGCCTTTTGAACATTGCCCGATCGGGTAAGTTCAGTTCAGACCGTACCATCGAAGACTATGTGCGGGATATCTGGAAGCTGGAAAAAGTGAGTGTCAATTCATAATTTTGAATTGCATACCGGAAGCTACCGTAATCCATTTCAAAAATCTTATAAGCTATGCTATACTACCGCAAGTGAGGGACAGTGCTATGAGTACGGCAAACAGAAAGTATAAAGACTCGGTTTTTGTCGATCTATTCAGTGAAGATGAAAAGGCAAAAGAGAATTTTTTATCATTGTATAATGCTTTGCATAATACTCATTTACCGCTTTCATGCCCGGTAGAAAACATAAAGCTTGATAATGTCATGTATATGAACATAATCAATGACGTTTCCTGCCTTGTGGACAATAAGATTATTGTTCTTGCAGAACATCAGTCAACGATAAATGAAAATATGCCTATACGCTTTTTACAATACATAGCAAGGCTGTATGAAAAGCTGCAAATGCCAGCGGATAGGTATTTAAGGAAGCTATCAAAAATACCTACACCGGAGTTTTATGTTTTTTATAATGGAATGGAAGACTATCCTGAAACGATAACACTCAAACTGTCGGATGCTTTTATAACAAAGCCTGACTCGCTGCCGCTGGAACTCACAGTACAGGTGATGAATATAAATAATGATAAAGGGTGCAAAATACTCAAGACTTGTAAAACTTTAGATGAATACAGTTTGTTTGTAGAAGAGGTGCGCATTCAAACACAACTTGATCCTGAAAATGGCTTTACCAATGCGGTGAAGATATGTATAGAAAAAGGGGTCTTAAAAGAATACTTACAAAGGAAAGCACGGGAGGTAATCAATATGTTAATAGCAGAATACGACTATGATACGGACATTGCAGTGCAAAGAGAAGAAGCAAGCAAAATAGCCTTTGCCCAAGGAATATCCCAAGGAATATCCCAAGGAATATCCCAAGGAATATCCCAAGGGATATCTCAAGGTTCCCGTCAAAAAGCGCTGCAGGATGCGACTAATTTCAAACGGCTTGGAGTTTCTGTAGACATTATCTCACAAGCTACCGGTCTCTCTCAAGAAGAAGTAGAAGCGTTGAATTAATTCAACGCTTCTACTTCTTCTTGAGAGAGACCGGTAGCTTGTGAGATAATGTCTACAGAAACTCCAAGCCGTTTGAAATTAGTCGCATCCTGCAGCGCTTTTTGACGGGAACCTTGAGATATCCCTTGGGATATTCCTTGGGATATTCCTTGGGATATTCCTTGGGATATTCCTTGGGCAAAGGCTATTTTGCTTGCTTCTTCTCTTTGCACTGCAATGTCCGTATCATAGTCGTATTCTGCTATTAACATATTGATTACCTCCCGTGCTTTCCTTTGTAAGTATTCTTTTAAGACCCCTTTTTCTATACATATCTTCACCGCATTGGTAAAGCCATTTTCAGGATCAAGTTGTGTTTGAATGCGCACCTCTTCTACAAACAAACTGTATTCATCTAAAGTTTTACAAGTCTTGAGTATTTTGCACCCTTTATCATTATTTATATTCATCACCTGTACTGTGAGTTCCAGCGGCAGCGAGTCAGGCTTTGTTATAAAAGCATCCGACAGTTTGAGTGTTATCGTTTCAGGATAGTCTTCCATTCCATTATAAAAAACATAAAACTCCGGTGTAGGTATTTTTGATAGCTTCCTTAAATACCTATCCGCTGGCATTTGCAGCTTTTCATACAGCCTTGCTATGTATTGTAAAAAGCGTATAGGCATATTTTCATTTATCGTTGACTGATGTTCTGCAAGAACAATAATCTTATTGTCCACAAGGCAGGAAACGTCATTGATTATGTTCATATACATGACATTATCAAGCTTTATGTTTTCTACCGGGCATGAAAGCGGTAAATGAGTATTATGCAAAGCATTATACAATGATAAAAAATTCTCTTTTGCCTTTTCATCTTCACTGAATAGATCGACAAAAACCGAGTCTTTATACTTTCTGTTTGCCGTACTCATAGCACTGTCCCTCACTTGCGGTAGTATAGCATAGCTTATAAGATTTTTGAAATGGATTACGGTAGCTTCCGGTATGCAATTCAAAATTATGAATTGACACTCACTTTTTCCAGCTTCCAGATATCCCGCACATAGTCTTCGATGGTACGGTCTGAACTGAACTTACCCGATCGGGCAATGTTCAAAAGGCACATTTTTGCCCATTTCATTTCGTCGCGGTAACATTCGACAATCCGCTGTTGCGCCGCTGCATAAGCATCGAAATCCGCCAGCACGTAATAGACGTCCGGCCGCTGCCCCTCCACGCCGTACACCAGCGAATCGTACAATTCTCTAAAGCTGTTGTCAAAGGGCGGCGTATATGTCCCGTCGATAAGCTGGGTCAGCGCTCTCGCCAATGCAGGATTGCGGTTAAGGTATTCTTGCGGATTATAGCTGTGCTCATGCTCAATCTTTTGGATCTCGTCTGCGGTGATACCGAAAATAACGGCGTTTTCAGCGCCTACTTCTTCCACAATTTCGATATTAGCGCCGTCCAGCGTTCCGAGCGTGATCGCACCGTTCAGCATAAACTTCATATTGCCGGTTCCCGACGCTTCCTTACCCGCGGTGGAAATCTGCTCGGAAATATCCGAAGCGGGGAAAATCTTTTCGGCAGTCGAGACGCAATAGTTTGCCGCAAATACTACCTTTAATTTTCCCCGTACACGGTGATCGTTGTTGATGCGGTCGGCAACGGTATTAATCAGTTTAATGATGAGCTTTGCCCGCCGATAGCCCGATGCTGCTTTTGCGCCGAAGATAAAGGTATGCGGAATAGGATCATACGTCGGGTCTTCGATAATTCTGTTATAGAGTGTCATCACATGCAGGACGTTTAAGAGCTGGCGTTTGTATTCGTGGAGCCGTTTTATCTGCACGTCAAAAATCGAGTTGGGATCGATCACAACTCCCTGTGTCCGTTTGAGGAATTCAGCAAGCCGCTCTTTATTGTGTTTTTTTATCGCGATTAATTCGTTTAACGCTTCCTGATTATCCGCCAGTTTTTCAAGCTGCCGCAGCTGCGTAAGGTCTTTAATCCAGCCGTCGCCGATATGCTTCGTAATAAAGGCCGAAAGCGCGGGGTTTGCAGTTAAAAGCCAGCGGCGCTGGGTAACACCGTTTGTCTTATTGTTAAACTTTTGCGGATACAGATTATACCAATCGGACAGCTCTTTGGTTTTAAGAATTTCAGTGTGCAACGCTGCGACACCGTTGACCGAAAACGAACCGGCAATGGCGAGCCATGCCATACGGATTTTCCCTTCACCGATAATGGACATCTTGTTGTGTTTTTTCCAATCGTTCGGGTATTTTTCCCGCAGCTCCAGTAGGAAGCGGCGGTTTATCTCTTCTACAATTTGATACACGCGCGGCAGCAAGCCTTGGAATATCTCGATCGGCCATTTTTCCAACGCTTCCGCTAAAATCGTATGGTTCGTATATGCAAATGTTTGAATAACAATCGCCCATGCCGCATCCCAGCCGAGGTGGTGTTCGTCCATCAAAAGGCGCATCAGTTCGGGGATTGCCACGACGGGGTGCGTATCGTTTAGCTGGATAACATTATAGCGCGGGAAGTCGGCGAAATTCGTACCGTGCTTGCGAATAAACGAACGCACTAAATCCTGTAAACTTGCAGAAGTGAAAAAATACTGCTGTTTTAAACGGAGCGCCTTTCCCGACGGGCCGGTGTCGTTCGGGTATAATACGCGGGAGATATTTTCTGCGGAGTTTTGTTTTGCAACCGCAGCGGTGTATTCCATGTTGTTAAAGAGCTGGAGGTCGAAGCCGTCGGGAGAGGAGGCTTCCCAGAGGCGCAGGCGGTTGACAGTTTTGGTGCCGTAGCCGATGATCGCCATATCATAGGGGGTAGCAATAACCTCCTCGGCATTTTCCAGCCGGTAGAGTAGGGTACCGTCTTCTTGCTGCGTGCATATCGGAGTGCCGCCGAAGTGTACCGTTACCGCCAAATCGTCGCGGCGTACTTCCCACGGATCGCGGTAACGCCGCCAGTTGTCGGGGTATTCCACCTGATAGCCGTTTTCTATCCGCTGTTCAAACATACCGTACTGGTAGCGGATACCGTAGCCGTGTCCGGGATAGTCGAGCGTTGCAAGCGAGTCCAAAAAACAGGCGGCGAGCCTACCGAGACCGCCGTTTCCAAGCCCTGCATCGGGTTCTTCATCCTCGATGTCCCGATACGAGGCGGAAAGCTCCGTTAAAAGTTCTTCCATTGCGGCGCGCATACCGGTGTTGTTCAAGTTATTGGAAAGCGCCCGCCCCATCAAAAATTCGGCGGAGAAATAATACATCTGCCGTACATCGGGCTGCTCCTGCGCGGTTCTGGTTGCGGATATGTTGGGCTGAATGCTATCCATAACGCTGCTTGCCGCGGCATCATAGAGTTCACGTATTGTTGCCTCGGATATGTCCTTGCTGAAATTTCGTTTCAGCTTGCCTAAAATGCTTGCCCGTAAGGTTTCTTTTAACTGAGACATAAATTCCCCCTTATTTCAGAATTAACACGACGGCTGTCGCGGCTAATACAACATATTTTTGCTGATTCTCCAAAAGCGGCGCCTGTTCGGGATCGGTAAAATCTTCTCCTGCCGGATAGGATGTATCGATTAGCCGATACCAATGCTTTCCTTCCAGCGGTGGGCAGATTGTTGCAGTAACGTCTAAAGTGCCGCCGTTCAACATGATGTAAAAGCTGTTATCATCGCGTTCGGCTCTTGTTTCCGCCGTGGAACCGTCAAGAAAATATGCTAAAAAAGACGAAGGCTGGTTCCAATCGGGAGCGCTGCCTTGCGCGTTGTACCAGCTGATATCCGGTTTTCGCCGGTCGCCTGATTGTGTTCCCGTTAAAAACTCCGAACGTAGGAATACCGGATGCTGTTTGCGTAGGCGGATTAGTTTTTTTACAAATGCCAATATATCGGCATTGCTCCGGGTGAGCGACCAGTCGAACCAGCTTATCTCGTTATCTTGGCAGTAGGGATTGTTATTCCCACGCTGAGTCCGCAATACTTCATCTCCGGCGGTCAGCATCGGAGTTCCCAACGATAAAATGAGCGTTAAGAGTATATTCTTTGCTTTTTGCTTCCGTACAGTTTCGATATGACTATTCTCGGTTTTTCCTTCAAAGCCGTTGTTATAGCTGCAATTGGAATCGCTGCCGTCCCGATTGTCCTCTCCGTTTTCTTCGTTGTGTTTTCTATCATAGCTTAATAAATCGTAGAGGGTAAACCCGTCATGGCTGGTAACAAAGTTGATGGAATGGAAGGGTTTACGTCCGTTGCGGAGGTACAAGTCGGCGGAACCGGTTACCCGCGTCGCAAGTTCTTTTGCATGGGATAAATCTCCGCGCCAAAAGAGCCGCACATCGTCGCGGAAACGGTCATTCCATTCAGCCCACCTGCCGGCGGAAAAATTCCCTACCTGATACGCGCCGCCCGCATCCCATGCCTCTGCGATGATCTTTGTTTTTCTCAATATGGGGTCTTCGGCAATATGTTCAATGGTCGGCGGATTATCCATGAGGTTTCCTTTTTGATCTCTGCCCAAGATAGAGCCGAGGTCGAACCGGAAACCGTCGACGTGCATTTCAATGACCCAGTACCGCAGGCAGTCTAAGATAAAGGTCTGCACAATCGGGTGATTACAGTTTACGGTGTTGCCGCAGCCTGAGTAGTTCCGGTAATAACGCGCGTTATCTTCCAGTATATAATAGATGGTATTGTCCAAGCCTCGGAACGAAAGGGTCGGGCCGAACTCGCTTCCTTCCGCCGTATGATTAAATACGATGTCCAGAATTACTTCGATGCCGTTTTTATGCAGCTCGCGCACCATCCGTTTAAACTCGAATACCGCCCCAATACCTTCACGGTCGGAAGCGTAAGACGATTTAGGCGCAAAAAAAGTGATGGTACTATATCCCCAGTAGTTTTTTAACACCGATCCTGTCCGCGGATTTATTCTGGTCAATTCATGCTCGTTAAATTCCTGAATAGGCAATAGCTCAAGGCTGGTGATGCCCAGTTCTTTTAAATATGGAATGGTATCGATAATCCCCTGATAGGTTCCCTTATGCTGCTGCGGTGCATTGGTATGGCACGAAAGCCCTTTTACATGCGCTTCGTAGATGATACAGTCTTTTAGTGGATAATTGAGCGGGTGATCGCCCTGCCAGTCAAAATCATCCTGCGCTACTGCAATGCACTTGGGAAAATGAGCAGGCAGCTGCCCGCTTAAAAAAGCCAGATCGCCGTCTAGGTGAGGGGGCGGCGTTTGCGCGGAAAAATTCCCGCTAAAGGATTCCGTATTGGCAAGCCCCCGCGAATACGGGTCGAGCAGATAATTACCGGCATTAAAACGCATTCCCTCGTAAGGAGCAAAGGGGCCGTCGACGCGGTAAAGATACAGGGCGTTTTTCGGTAAGCCTTTGACAAAGATATGCCAGATATCTCCTGTTTTATTCGTATTGGGGTCAAAAGTGTATGAACAACAAGGCGCGGAATCTTCGGCTTTTTCAAAGATATCCAACGTAACCGAAAAGGCATTACGGGAAAAAATACTGAAATTCACACCATCGCTATAGACGGCAGCACCGGCAGGAAGCGGACTACCCGGCAAAAATGATAGGTTTTCCATGAATGAAACGAAATGTAGCACGAAAAATAAAATTATGCTATACTCACTCAAAGTTAGGATAAACACATCAGCTTTTTTATAGTACCCCGAAAAATAAAGAGGCTGTTCAACCAGAATTGAACCTCTTCGCGGTTCAAATGGTCTCACAGCCTCTTTATTTTTCGATATTTGATTAATAACCTGATGTGTTTATCCTGCTTCTCAAAATAAAATGTGCAAAATTTTTAGCAAAATTTTGCATGAAAGGCAGCGCTTAAACTATTTCTGATGTGTTTATCCGTCTTTCCTAAAAATTTGTGCGAAATTTTAGATAAAATTTCGCACAAAAGGATAAGTTATGAAGAAGATACCGATTGTCAGTACCGTTGTAACTACTGTAGATGCGTTGCAACAGGCATGTAAGCAGTCTAATTTCAGTATTATATCGCAACAATTACATGATTACAGCGAAGCCTTTGCAGCCTTTCGGTACGAGATGCCGGAGATTAAAATTATCGATTTCGGCGACCCTGCGATTCATGCGGAAAAATGTCTTAAAATCGTAAAGGATGATCCGTGGCTCCTATTCGGCGGTGTGATTGCAATTACCGATTCGCAGGAACAAAAAGCGACACTGACACAACGGAAAGAACCTAACTTTTTATTCGTTTTAACGCGCCAAGAATTTGAACAGTATGTTGTGCAAATTATTAAAATCTTAAACTCCCATGAACATTTTCTCGTCAATCGCGGTATGAACCATCCTGCAAACGATCTTGAACACGGTAGTTTTACCAGTGAGACCGACCCGTTTGAAATAATGTTCTATGCAAATCTTATTTCTACCTATCTCTATAATACCGACCGCGTTAATGAGGCTGAACGGAGCGCGTTTCAGGGTGCAATGATGGAGCTGCTGCTGAACGCCGTAGAGCACGGTAATTGCGATATAAGTTATAATGAAAAAACGGAGTGGCTTAAACAGGGGAAGGATGTCCTTGAGCTGATTAAAATAAAAAAGATGGATCCTTCCGTCGGAACGAAAAAGGTACTCATCACATACAATATTTCTCCCGAACGCACGCGAATTACCATCAAAGACGACGGCCCGGGATTTGACTGGCGTTCTGCGCTTGATGCTCCTTTTGAAGCAGGCTTACACGGAATGGGTATTAAGATGAGCCAAAGTTTCGTGAAAGAGCTGTATTATAATGATGCCGGAAACGAGGTTTCATTCGAAGTGCCGAATCAGAAAGACAGTACCAATCTAACACCGGTAATTTTGCGGGAACAGGAGACCTTTCATTTTGACCACTTGCAGGTGGTATGCCGTCAAAACGAGGAATCGAATGACCTTTTTTATATCCGATCCGGACGCTATGCGGTTTACGTCGATAATACACTGTTAACGGTGCTGACGCCGGCGGACATTTTTATCGGGGAGATGGCTTTCCTTACAAACGATAGGCGGTCGGCAACCATTGTTGCGATCGGAAAAGGAACGTTGGTTAAAGTGCCTAAGATGGAATTTATAAAACTGATCGAAGCATACCCTCATTACGGTATCTTTTTGTCGCGCCTTCTCGCCGACCGCCTTGCGCGTCAATCACGCGAAAGCGCCTCACTTAAAACCGAACTGAAATCCCTAAAAGATTGAACTTAGGGCAATCGGCGCGGTTATAAAGGCTTATATATGCTTTCTAAGAGTTTAACGGTACTTGAATTACTCGATCTCGACTTAACGGAACACGATGCGCTTCACCTGCATTGCGTGTGCGGGCAAAACGGTTTGATGCGCAGTATTACCGTTGCGGATTTAAATCGTCCCGGTCTTGCACTTTCGGGCTTCTTTGATTCTTTTGCCTATCAACGTGTCCAGCTGTTCGGCAGGGGAGAATGCGCCTATTTACAAAAACTCATTGAAAACAATACCGTGGAAAATATAAAAAAGATGCTGACTTATGATATTCCCTGCTGTATTTTCTCTCATAATATTCCTCCTCCTCCGGTGTTTTTAGAGTTGGTTCGGACAACCGGCTGCCCCGTACTGCAAACGGATCTTTCCTCCAGCGAGCTTTCCGTGCGGCTGATGCGTGTTCTCTCCAATGTGTTCGCCCCGACAGTGGCAATACACGGTGTTCTGGTAGAAGTATACGGACTTGGTATTCTCATCTTGGGTGATTCGGGGGTCGGTAAAAGTGAAACGGCGCTTGAGCTTGTGGAACGCGGACACCGATTGGTGGTTGACGATGTGGTCGAGATCACCTGCATCAACGGGAATAGCTTAATCGGGCGGGGCGCCAATAAGATGATCGGCCATCACATGGAAATACGAGGGCTGGGCATTATCAATATTATGCAGCTGTACGGCGTCCGTTCGGTGCGGGAGCAAAAGCAGATACAGCTAGTGGCTAAGTTGGAAGAATGGGATTCACACAAAGTATACGACCGCATCGGTACTGAGGAACTTACCACCGAGATATTGGATGTAAAACTGCCGCTTTTGGAAATACCGGTAAAATCGGGGCGAAATATTCCGATTATTTTAGAAACGGCCGCAATGAACGAGCGGCTTAAAAGTATGGGCGTTTATTCTGCGAAAGAATTTAATCAAAACATTCTGCGCTGGATGGAAAGCGATACGAGCCGGGTACCTTATTATTCGGCAGATGATACCTATTAAGGAAAAACTCTATGGTAACAAAAAAGATTATTGTGCAAAATCGCGCCGGCATCCATGCGCGGCCGTCATCGTTGATTGTACAAACGGCAAGCAAGTTCCAGTCGACGATCATATTTGAAAAAGAAAACATTACTGTTAATGCGAAATCTATTATGGGTGTAATGACGATGGCTGCGGGCTATCAAACCGAATTGACCGTTTCTGCCGACGGCGCCGACGAAACCGAAGCAGTCGCAGCGCTTGAACAGCTTTTTGCCGCAAAATTTGAAGAGGAATAACGCAAAAAGATGAGTGCACCTTTATGGCTTTTTACCGGCCCCGAATTGGGAGAGCGGAATGACGCGCTTGAAGCGCTGCGGAAAAGCGCGGAAAAAAAATACGGACAGCTCGACAATCATCTCTTTTACGCGGCGGACACCCCTCTATCGGTTATTTTGGATGCCGTTCAGAACGGTTCTTTGTTCGCAGAGGCGCGGTTTGCCGTCGTCAGAAATGCGGAAACAATCAAGAAAAAGGAAGATATACAAGCACTCACACAGTGGGTTGAACAAACTTCTACTGAAGACGGCGCTTTTTTAGTCCTAATCTCCGATGAAATCGGAATTGATAAAAAAATTGAAGCGCTGGTGCCTAAAGATCACAAAAAAATATTCTGGGAACTCTTCGAAAATAGAAAACGGGATTGGATTCGCCGTTATTTTGGACAGTCGAAAATCAATATTGAGCAGAATGCTGTCGAGGTTCTGCTGGAATTGGTAGAAAATAACACCGAAGCGTTAAAAACTACCTGCGCGCATATCAGCCTCTTTTTTGAGCCGGGAACAACGCTGACTGCGGAAACCGTTGAACACCTGCTTGCGCATAACAAAGAAGAAACACCGTTTACGCTTTTTGATGCGCTCAGTAATGCCAATCTGGAATATGCGCTGAATATCCGCCAGAAGTTGACCCTTTCCAAAGAATCCTCTCCGGTACAACTGATTGCGGGACTTGCCTACTGCTTTCGGCGTTTGCGGGACTGGCATAACCTTGCGCAAACCGGCGGGCTTGATGATTTCAGCTTAAAAAAAGCGGGCTTTACATCAAAAAAAGCAATCGACCAGTACCGCCGTGCAAGCAGGCAATGGAATGCGCAAACAGTGTACCGCATTATATCGCTCTTAAATAAAACCGATATGCAGATTCGTGCAATGGGGCAAGAATTATCGGGCGTACTGCTCGACACCTGCCTCTACAGCATTATCTGCAATCAGGGACGGGAATTAGCGGCATACAGCGACACCGTCCGTCTGCACTAATTATCCCAAAAATATTCAGAGAATCTCCCGTATTTATAACATAAAAGTCTGCCGATATTCGCCGATATATACAGAAGATATTTGGGGTATCTCTAAAGACTTGGTTATATTTTTAGAGGTTCCCATTCGGAGGTTCTTATGAGACGAAGTATGGGTATCACCATCTTGCAAATTGCACTTGTTTTTTTCTTACTGGTTAGCGGCGTAACGGGACTTATGCAGTCCAGCGCCGGTAATTTAAATCCGGTGGTTACATTTCTTACACAGTTGGTAAAAAGTTCAACAGTAAGCACGATCATCATCATCTCGATTGCAGTCTGTGAACTCATCGCCGGATTTTTCTTGTTGATGGGGCTGTTTACATTCTCTCCGCAGATTCTCAATGTGATTTTGATTATTTTTACCGTGTTGTGGATCATTAATATTGTTTTGATCGATTTTATCGGAACATTTAACAGCGGTATTCATGGCGTACACGGTTTATTAACCTATCTGCAGCAGCTTTCCGGTCACCTGATGGTATTGGGAGCCCTCATCTGCGTACAGTATCGTAACTGATTTTTTAATTAAGAGAAGCATCAAAAAAAGCCGACGTCAAACGGTTGAAGTTAAATCTTCCGCCCGTTTAATAACGCCGGCTCTTTTTTTTGTCTAAAGAATAAATCAATCACAGAAAAATTCGATAAAACTATGCTGTTTTTTCCGAAATCAGTTTTAACTCAGGCTTCTCGGTTTCCTCAATAACTTTCTTTGTGATATGCAGGGCTTTTTCACCTTTCATTGACGGTGCTTCAAACATCGCGTCAAGCATCAGCTTCTCAACAATAGAGCGAAGCCCGCGTGCACCGGTATTTTGATCCAGCGCCTGCTGTGAAATCGCATCAAGAGCGGCCTCGTCAAAGGTGAGCTTAACATTATCAAGCTTAAACGATTCTTGGAACTGTTTGATAATCGCGTTCTTAGGTTCAACAAGAATACGGCGCAGGTCTTCGAGCTTTAAATCGCTGAGCGAAACACTGATGGGAAGCCGCCCGATCAATTCGGGAATAATACCGAATTTTACCAGATCATCGGGAATGAGCTTGTCGTACAACTCCTGCAAATCCTTTTCTTTTGCAGACCGCACATCAGCCGCAAACCCCATCGGATTTTCCGCAACCCGCGTCTGAATAATCGTATCAAGCCCGACAAAAGCGCCGCCGCAGATAAACAGGATATTGGACGTATCGATTTTGAGCATATCCTGATTCGGATGTTTACGCCCGCCCTGCGGAGGAACGGAAGCAACGGTTCCTTCAACAATCTTCAATAAAGCCTGCTGAACACCTTCACCCGAAACATCACGGGTAATCGATACGTTTTCGCTTTTCCGCGCAATCTTATCAATTTCGTCAATAAAGATAATACCGCGCTCCGCACGAGCGATATCGCCATCTGCATTTTGGATAAGCTTTAAAAGGATATTTTCAACGTCTTCACCGACATATCCCGCTTCGGTTAAAGTAGTCGCATCCGCAATAGCAAACGGCACCTTCATCTTTTGCGCAAGAGTCCGCGCCAAGAGCGTCTTTCCCGAACCGGTCGGGCCTATCAATAAAACGTTCGATTTTTCAATCACAACGGCATTTCGGTCAGTCGGCGGATGCATAATCCGCTTGTAGTGATTATAGACGGCAACCGATAAAACCCGTTTGGCTTTCTCTTGTCCGATAACATATTCGTCAAGGTAGGCCTTTAGCTCCACCGGTGTCGGAATATCCCCTGAAAGCTGCAAAGGCATCGCCATTTTATAAGCGCTCAAGTATTCCTTACAAAGCTGGATACAATGATCGCAGATAGCAACTCCCGGACCGGGAACAATTTTACGGCCTGCATCTTCACGCTTACCGCAAAAAGAGCAAACCAAAGAAGGATCACTTCTTAATTTAGGCATTTTTTCTCCTATCCATAACCATATCGACAATGCCGTATTCGCAGGCTTCCTGCGCAGACATAAAGAAATCCCGTTCCATGTCTTCGGCAACCGCCTTCTCCGATTTTCCGGTGTGATGGGCGCAATATTGGATAATCAGCTTTTTTAACCGGAGTATTTCCCGTGCTTGTATGGTAATATCGCTCGCCTGTCCCTGTGCACCGCCCCACGGCTGATGAATCATCACGCGGGAAGACGGCAATGCAAAGCGCTTTCCTTTGCTTCCCCCGGCCAAAAGCACGGCAGCCATACTCGCGGCCTGCCCCAAACAGATGGTCTGCACATGAGGATGAATATGTTGCATCGTATCGTAAACGGCAAGCCCTGCCGTTACTGAACCGCCGGGGCTATTAATATAAAGACTGATATCTTTGTCGGGGTTCTGCGACTCAAGAAAAAGCAGCTGCGCAACCACCAAATCGGCGGTTGCATCGGTTATTTCTCCATCAACAAAGATAATACGGTCTTTTAACAGACGGGAAAAAATATCATAACTGCGCTCGCCGTTTCCCGTTTGCTCAATAACATAAGGAACAAGGCTATGCATCTGTTCCGACATCGGCAGCTCCCTCTCCAAGTAATTGTTCTACCGTCAGCTTCTCACCCGCTTTTACCGTCGATTTTTCAAAAAGCTGGGCATAGAGTTTTTTTTCTTTGATATCGTCAATCAAATATTCTTTTTCACGAGGCTTACCGTCATAATGCTTTTTAACATCTTCCGTTGAAGCCCCTGCGCGTTCGGCTATTGAAGCGTATTCCGCTTCAACATCTTCCGGCGAAGCAGTAATAGCTCGTTCTTCCATCAGTTTTTCGACAATAATGCGGGTTTTAAGCCGCAACTCTGCCTCTGCCCGCCATTCAGCCATCGCAGATTCCTTAGAAAACTTACCGTTTACGTCGCCCGTAAGTTTTTCCAAGTTTTCGGCCGACATTCCCAATCGCTGTGCCAGCATAGCCCACCGGCCTTCAAGTTCCGCCTTAATCATAGATTCAGGCAGTTCTATAGGATTAGCTTCCGCCATCTGTTTAAGCAGATTGTCGTTTTTTTTCCGCTCCAGAACATCTTCTACCTGACGTGTAAGATTCTTCGATATGTCGGCCTTTAAATCCGCAAGCGTTTTGTACTTTTCGCTTACATCCTGTGCAAGATCATCGTCAATAGCGGGTAAGTCTTTGCGCTTCAACGCAGTTACGATAACCTTTAACTTAATTGTCTTTCCTGCAAGCTGTTCATCGATATTATCGGCAGGGTATGTCTTGGTGATAACTTTTTCTTCGCCTTTTTTCATACCGATAAGTTCATCGTCTATGCCGTAATGGAACTGCCCCTTACCAACGGTAAACACAAAATCATTCCGTTTTGAAGTTTCGATTTCCTCATCGGCATCATCAAGCTGTACATAGTTAATAGTTACGATATTATCATTCTGAACGGTATCCGAATCGCCGCAATCGATGACAAGTGCATTGCGTTCCTGTATCAGCGTCAATTCTTTTTCGATATCGCTGTCGGTAACAGATACTTTAGGAACCGATACCGTAAAGCCCTCCGTTTTTGTTATTTCTACTTTTGGCAGTACATCATACAGAACGGTAAACACCAAGTCGGAGTCAAGCTTAAAATCGGGTGTACCGTCAAGTTCAGGCTGTGAATACGGTAGCGGCCGTGAATATTTGTCCGCAGCTTCAAACACTTCTTCCAATACATTTTGAATCACTTCGTCATACGTTTCGGCACGCAGGGTTTCGCCGAATTTCTGTTCAAGGATTTTTACCGGTACTTTGCCTTTACGAAAGCCCGGTATCTGGAGCTGTTTCGCATATTTTTTCGTTAAAAGCGCATATCGGTTTTGCACCTCATCCTGTTTAACGGTAATCGAAAGTTTCATTCGAGACTTTTCGATAGGGGTAAATTCTTTCGTAAAATTCATTGGCATATCCTTATGGTACTAAAAGGGTTTCTCGCAAGAGAACTTTATTCTTTACCGGCACTATCCGGTTAAAAAAAAAGCGATCCGGATGTACCGAATCGCTTCTGTAAGAGCGGGAAACGGGGATTGAACCCGCGACATCCACCTTGGCAAGGTGGCGCT
>CAJPOL010000016.1 GCA_905372265.1 uncultured Treponema sp.
GCGTGCTTGTATCTACGACGATAATTTTAGATATCAGATCCTTTTTTCATGCTGATTCTGTAGTAAATAGAACTCCCCTTTAAAAAAAAGCGAAAATCCGCTATACTCGCCCGTATGGAATTAACTCAGGAGTTTATTGACGGCCTCGCAGTCAACGAGGTCGACATTATGAAAAGAATTGCGGAGGAGCTGAATATCAGAATGCAGCAGGTTTCCGCGGTTATCACATTGGTCAACGAGGGTTGTACCATCCCTTTTATTTCACGGTATCGTAAAGAAATGCACGGATCGCTCGACGAGGTTCAGGTGCGGGATTCCGATAAGTTGTTTAAGTCGTATCTTAATTTGGAAACGCGGCGGCTTGAAATTGTGCGGGGCGTGTTTGCAGCGGGGAAACTGACCGAACTGCTCTATGACAATATTATGAAGGCGTCGAGTTTGACGGAGCTTGAAGATATTTGGGCGCCCTTCAAAAAGAAGAAAAAAACGCGCGGAATGCTTGCCGTTGAGCGGGGGCTACAGGCATTAGCGGATTTAATGAAAGAATTGGAAGAAGCGGAGCTTGTAAAACGGGCGCAGGAGTTTGTTAAAACCGATTGCGAGGATGAAACGCTCAATGTTCCTACAGCGGAAGATGCGCTTACAGGAGCTGCCGATATTATCGCCGAAGAGACAGCGCAGGATACGGAAAACCGCAAGGCGGTACATGACTTCTTTATGGCAACCGGTATGTTTGAAGTAAAGGGCATCGGTGATGAAGAAGCGCAGAAAACCTCCGTGTATCAGATGTACTGGGATTATTCCGAGGCGCTGAACCAGATAAAGCCGCATCGGGTACTGGCGATTAACCGCGGAGAGCGCGAAGGCGTTTTGGAAGTAAAAATCAACGTTGATGTAGACGAAGCGGTGGCACGGGTGCAGAGCCGTTCGGTACAGCATAATAAATATCACAGTGAAGCGATTGCGGACGGCGTTGTCCGGCTGCTCAGTCCTGCGGTTCTGCGTGAAATCCGCAGCAACCTCGGCGAAGATGCCGATACCCACGGCATCACTGTTTTTAGCGAAAACTTAAAACACCTCTTGATGACACAGCCGATTAAAGGCACTCGTGTGCTCGGCGTAGACCCCGGCATTAGAACCGGCACTAAATGCGCCGCCCTTGACGAAACCGGTAAGTACCTCGGCTCTTTTGTCATTTACCAGCACAAGGCAGAGGAAGCGAAAGCTGCGCTGCTCAAGGCGGTAAAAGACTATAAGGTACAGTTGATCGCAGTCGGCAACGGAACAGGCTCTCATGAGGTGCAGGAAATCGTATCCGATGTGATTAAAACGCATTGCCCCGAAGTGCTGTTCACTGTTGTCGATGAGGACGGAGCTTCCGTGTATTCCGCAGGAGATGTGGCGCGCGAGGAGTTCCCCGACTTGGATCTTACCATCCGCGGCGCTATCTCCATCGGGCGGCGCTTGCAGGACCCCCTTGCGGAACTCGTCAAGATTGACCCCAAGTCCATCGGCGTGGGGCTGTATCAGCATGATTTAAACCAGAAAAAACTGTCAGAAGAGCTTGATGCTGTTGTCGGTTCGGTGGTGAACAACGTCGGCGTTAATTTGAATACCGCAAGTGCTTCGCTGTTAAAATACGTGTCCGGCATTACGAGCGGATTGGCGAAAAAGATTGTCAGCCACCGCGAAAAGACCGGCGTCTTTACCGATCGGGAGCAGCTCCATAATGTCAGCGGTATGGGGCCGAAAACCTTTGAACAGTGCGCGGGCTTTTTGAAGATACCGGAGAGCGCCAATCCGCTGGATAACTCGTGGGTGCACCCCGAAAACTATCCCGCAGCGGAAGTTATCTACCAAATCGTACGGAAGAACGAGCCGGTAACCAAAGAGGTGCGGACGGAGCTGCAAGAAAAGTATCAGCTCGGTGAACAAACGGTCAGCGATATTATCGAAGAGCTGAAAAAACCGAACCGCGACCCCCGCGAGGACTGCCCCAAGCCGATTATGCAGCAGGGTGTTCTCTTGTTTGAAGACCTCAAGCTCGGCATGACCGTGAAGGGTAAGATCAAAAACGTTGTAGACTTCGGCGCCTTTGTCGATCTCGGTATTAAGGAAACAGCTCTATTGCACATCTCCGAAATGAGCGACAGCTTTGTATCCGATCCGCTTGAAGCGGTGAAGGTCGGCGATATTGTCGAATGCCGGATTATTGCACTCGACGAAGTGCGCCGCCGCATTTCGCTGAGTAGGAAAAGCGAGAGCGGTGTGCAAGGAAAACTGACTGCAAAGCAAAAGACGGAGGTAAAAAAGATTACCGTAAAAACGAAGGATGGCAAAACCGTTGCAGTGAAGACAAGCGGTGGGGCTCCTGCCGTACAGGGCGAAAAGCGGTTGAACCCGCGCGGAGAACGGCGCGTTGCGGAATCCCGCCCGCGCAAGGATGATGACGGTACAAAGTACAATCCCTTTGCGGCATTCTTTAAGAAATAAAAGCAGTGCTCGAAACTTCCGGTTTTAGAGGTTCCCAATAGCTAAGGAGCTTTTATGAAAGATAGCGTAAAACTTATCGCAATGGATCTTGATGATACGCTTTTAAAAGATGATCTGACGATTTCTGATTATACGGTCTCGGTATTACAGGCGGTGATGAAAAAAGGAATTTTAGCAGTGCTTGCTTCCGGCAGAAGTCCTCGCGCTATGTATCCGTATGCACAGCGTATCGGCTCCGATACGGCCGGAAGTTTTCTGGTGTGCTATAATGGCTCCCAAACGCTGAGCTCCGACATGCAGCGTGTCATTGCAGATCACCGTCTGACAGCCGAACTTGCGGTTGCCGCTTTCGATTTTATAGAAGCGCATCATCTCTCGTGCCATCTTTATGTAGATGATACCATTTATGCAGCGTTACCGACAGTGTTTTCGGAAAAAGATTCTCATTTAACAAATATGAAACTTGTCATCCCTGACGATTATCGGCAGGTTTTGAGAACACAACCCGTCTATAAATTGGTTGTTCCCGCTCTTCCCGATGTCATTGCTGCTGTAGAACCTGAATTCAAGAAAAAATTCGGGGAGAAGTTCGTCATATTTACGAGTAAACCGTATTTTCTGGAGCTTATCCCGCTGAACACGGGGAAAGGAGAAGCACTGCAAGGACTTGCCCGGTATCTCGGTCTTGCTGAAAATACCGTTATGGCGTTTGGCGACAGTATGAATGACGCAACAATGCTCCGCTGCGCCGATTACGGTATCGCAATGAAAAACGGCTTACCGGCTATCCGTGAAAGCGCATATGCCGTAACGGATTATACGAATAATGAGGATGGAGTAGCCCGCTTTTTGGAAAAGTATATTCTATAGGGCGTCCTAAAATGTTCCGAATAACAAAGAAATGAAGGAGACCGTATGACGATAGTTGAACGTATTACGCTGCTGCGGCAGAAAATGTCGGCGTACGGATTCGATGCCTATTTTATACCGACATCCGATCCGCACCAATGTGAATATCTTGCCGAACACGACAAGGCAAGGGTTTTTATTTCCGGTTTTACGGGTTCCGCCGGTTCTGTTGTTGTTACGCAAACAGCCGCTCTTTTATGGACGGACGGCCGATACTTTTTACAAGCGGAGCAGGAGTTGAAAGGTAGCGGTATCGCTTTACAAAAAAGCGGAGAACCGGATGTTCCGTCTTTTTTTGAATACCTTGCTGAAACGCTTCCTGTGGGAAGTATAATCGCAATGGATGGAAAAGTCATATCAGCCGATATGTTCCGTCTTTTTAAAACAAAACTTCCCGATATGCAATTCGACGTAAGTCATGATCTTATCGGAGAAATATGGCATGACCGTCCTGCTCCGGTATTGAGCAAGGCCTTTATTCATGAGCTCCGCTATACCGGAAAATCCGCTGCGGAGAAGATAGCCGCTGTCCGTGCCGTATTGAAAGAAAAAGGAGCCGACGCAACAGTTATCGGAGCTTTGGAAGATGTCTGCTATGTGTTCAACATCCGCGGCAATGACATTGAAGCGACTCCGGTCGTTACTGCCTATGCCTTAATCGATATGCACAATGCCTATTTGTATATTGATGAGCGGCAGATGACGGACACGGTACGGGAAGCGCTTAAAAAAGAGGGCGTAACAGTGGCCGCCTATGACGCCGTGTTTGCCGATGCGGGAAAACTTGCAGGAACGGTCTATCTTGACCCTGCACGGACAAATGTGTTTTTACGGAATGCTGTTACTGCCGAAATTATTGAGGGTCTGAATATTACCGCTGAAATGAAAGCGGTTAAGAATGATGTAGAGCTTACAAATTACCGGAACGCCTTTTTAAAGGACGGTATTGCGATGGTGAAAATACTGAAATGGGTGGAAGAGCAGTGCAGCAGCGGAATTACGGAATGGGATGTGTCGGAACAGCTGCGGCAATTCCGCTCGGAGCAGCCTGACTTCCTTGAAGTCAGTTTTACCACGATTGCCGGTTACGGTACGAATGCAGCGGTTATTCACTATTCTCCGAAAAAAGACACTGCAGCAGTTTTACAGCCCAAAGGCTTTCTTCTGCTGGATTCAGGCGGACAGTATTTGGATGGTACAACGGATATTACCCGTACTATTCCGCTCGGCCCGCTCACTCAAGAAGAAAAAGAGGACTATACGCTGGTGCTCAAAGGTCATATTCAGCTCGCAACGGCGAAATTTCCCGAACAAACGCTCGGCTATAAACTTGATTCTTTTGCCCGCGCTCCGCTGTGGCAATACGGCAAAGACTATAAGCACGGAACAGGACACGGGGTCGGCTATCTTCTTGCCGTACACGAAGGTCCCCAAGTTATCGGGTTACGGCATGTTGACTATCCGATGAAAGCCGGTATGATCACCTCTAACGAGCCGGGTATGTATTGTGCGGGCAGCCATGGTATTCGTATTGAGAACCTGACATTGACCAAGCAATGGAAAAAGACGCCGTACGGCGATTTTCTCTGTTTTGAAACGCTTACGCTCTGTCCTATCGATACCCGTCCTGTCATCAAGGAGATGCTGCAGCCGGAGGAATTGGACTGGCTGAACGGTTATAACCGTACGGTGTATGATGCGTTGGCACCGCATTTGGACGATGCGCATAAGTCCTTTTTGAGGGAGCGGACGCAAGCGTTTTGATGCCGGACTATGAGAATCATACTGAGGCAGGGCGGATTATTATCGGAATAGATCCCGGCCTTGCCTCAACCGGTTACGGAGTAATCGGTGCTTGCGGCAGCAGAATCCGCTGCATTGATTATGGGGTTATCCATACGGAAGCGGATCAAGTGCAGGGCAACCGGCTGCTGATTATTTTTGACCGGCTTATGGAGCTTATCCGCGATTTTCGTCCCGAAGCGGCCGGTATGGAAACGCTCTACTTTGCAAAGAATGTAACCAGTGCGTTAGCTGTCTCTGAGGCGCGGGGCGTTTCTCTCCTCGCCTTTGCCCGTGCCGGTATCCCTGTGATGCAGTATGCCCCCAATGCGATAAAAAAAGCGGTTACCGGTATAGCACAGGCTGAAAAAATACAGGTACAGCATACCGTACGGCTGCTGCTCGGTATGAAAGAGCTGCCGAGACCCGACCATGCAGCCGATGCGCTTGCTGCCGCTATTACGTATTTTAACCAAGGTGCAGCGGGTCTGGGGAACCCTCTATAGCTTTCCGATAAGGCTTGTGGAAGGGGTGAGTGTTTTTTCGCCGGGACGCCAGCGTGCAGGACATACCTGATCGCCGTGCGCCGCAACAAATTGCGCTGCCTGTACCTTGCGTAAGAGCTCCGATGCGTCACGGCCTATTCCATTATCATGAACCTCATATGCTCTGATAACGCCGGACGGATCAACGACAAAGGAGCCGCGAAGTGCCACCCATGAGTCATGAATTAAGATGCCGAGTGAATCGGCAAACCGTCCTGTCCTATCCGAAATCATCGGATAGGGGAGGGTGCCGATTGTCGGCGTTGCATCCGCCCATGCTTTATGTACAAATTGACTATCGGTCGATACCGAAAATACCTTGCAATCGATTTTCTCGAATTCAGGATATACTTTTCCTAAGTCCGCCAATTCGGTTGGACAAACAAAGGTAAAGTCGGCTGGATAAAATACAAAAACAGCCCAGCTTCCTTGAAAATCCTTTGTTGTAATCCGTATTAGTTTTCCTTTATGATATGCGGGTAAATTAAAGTCAATGATTTTTGATCCGATAAGATTTTCCATAAAATCCTCCACCATTTAAGAATTCTGCGTGATACTATTGCAAAAATAAAAAAAAGTCCAGTGAAAGGCAAACGTTGCCTAGGGGTTCAGCGGGGAATGGAAAGCAAGAGAAAAATGCCGCTTTATTCGTGCGGAGGGTTTAATGCCCCGATGCTCGCGTCGGGGGTATTGATTTGAGGAAGAATTGACAGTGGATTTAATCGGCGTTTCTTCTACAGACACTGCGCAACGCATAGTTCGACATCAGCCATGGGCGCGGGCGGTTCAAAACGTGCAACAACGGTACCGTCACGTGCGACAACGAATTTGGTAAAATTCCATTTGATGTCGGAATTGTTTTTATAATCCGGATTGCTTTTTTTAATAAATTCATCCAGCGTTTGCGCCGTTTTTCCTTCGCCCAAACCTTCAAATTTCTTTTGTTCTTTTAAATATGTATAAAGCGGCAGTGCATTCTCCCCGTTTACGTCCGATTTTTTCATTTGAGGAAATTTCGTGTTGTAGTTGAGCATACAGAATTCGCTGATTTGCTCATCTGTACCCGGCGCCTGTGCTCCGAATTGATTGCACGGCACATCAATTATTTCCAAGCCCTTGTCGTGATATTTTTCGTATATCTGTTCGAGCTCTTTGTAGTGCGGCGTAAATCCGCAGTGAGTTGCCGTATTTACAATCAGCATTACCTTGCCTTTGTAATTTTTAAGCGGGACATCATTTCCCCGTGCATCTTGTATAGAATAATCATAGATCATTATCGCTTACCTCCGCAAGAATAGTATCGATTTTAAGATAATTATACAAAATATGCAATCTGTGACCAATTTGTAGACACGGAAATCAATTTTTGAGGCTGAGTATTATTGGGGATGTACAAATACTGATACTTTATGCTATAGTAATACACTACTGTAAGTGCGCGGTGAAAAAGCTCCGCCTGAATAAAGGTTATTCGAAAGGCAGAAAGCGGAGGCGTAAATTAGACCTGTTCGGAAACTTCAGTTTCAGAACAGGCTGCCTTAAAATGCGATGTTCTAAATCGTGCTATTTGCGCGATTTAGAACTCGTAGACCTATTCGATAACTCCGTTATCGAATAGGTCTATTCCCTCAATAAAAAAGCGTTTCTAAGATGAGGTTTGTGTACATGGGAAAAGATATTGTGCGAAGTACGACGGTTGTTGCCGTAAGACGCAACGGAAAGGTTGCGATGGCCGGAGACGGACAGGTAACAATGGGACAGACTATAATGAAAGGAAACGCCCGTAAGGTGCGTAAAATTTATGACGGAAAAGTGATGACCGGTTTTGCAGGAGCAACGGCTGATGCTTTTACGCTGCTTGAAAAATTTGAAGGACGGGTGAAAGAATATAGCGGAGATATAACCCGCGCTGCTGTGGAGCTTGCAAAAGAGTGGCGTACCGACAAAATGCTGAAAAACCTTGAGGCGCTCCTGCTGGTTGCCGACACAAAGACTATTTTACTTATTTCAGGGAACGGCGATGTTATTGAGCCGCAAGAAGATGTATTAGCTATCGGGTCAGGCGGAAACTATGCCTATGCGGCAGCGCTTGCCCTTTTGCGCAACACGGACCTGTCCGCACGAGCTATTGCCGAAAAAAGTTTGGAAATCGCCGGTGAAATTTGTGTGTACACCAACGACACTATACATATAGAGGAGTTATAATGGCTGTCAACTTGGATGAACTGACCCCGCCGCACATTGTTGCGGAATTGGATAAATATATTATCGGACAGGCAAAGGCAAAGCGGGCGGTAGCTGTTGCCCTTAGAAACCGTACGCGGCGGCTTAAATTGAGCGAGGATATACGTGAGGAAATAGCGCCTAAAAATATTTTGATGATCGGGCCGACCGGCGTCGGAAAAACCGAAATAGCCCGCCGCCTTGCAAAACTTTCGGGCGCTCCTTTTTTGAAAGTTGAAGCGACAAAGTACACGGAAGTCGGCTATGTCGGCCGCGACGTTGAATCGATGATCCGCGATCTTATGGCTGTCGGCTATTCAATGGTAAAAACCGAAATGCAGGAAACGCTGAAAGCGCAGGCGGAAAAGAATACGGAAGAAATCTTGCTGGATTTACTGCTGCCGGGTTCAAACAAGCGGAAGCGTCCGCGACGGGAAAACGCGCCCGAAATACAGCTGCTGGAGGATAAGAGCGGGCAGGAGGACTCGCCGTCCGTGCCGTCTGACGATGCGCAGGAACACAGCGGCGGGGAAGAACAAGGCGATATGCGGCAGACACGGGAAAAATTCCGCAAAATGCTGAAAGACGGCAAATTTGAAGACCGGATGGTGGAAGTTTCCGTGCAGCAGTCCAATATGCCGAGCTTTGAAATTTTTGCAGGCGCTTCGAGTATGGAAGACCTTGAATCCGCTATGTCCAATATCAGCAGCATGATTATGGGGGCAGGCAAGAACAGGCGCAAAACGGTAAGCGTAAAGGATGCCCGTACTGTTATTTTAAACGATCAGCTCGATAAGCTGGTCGATCATGATAAAATTACGGAAGAAGCGAAAGAGCGCGTTGAGCAGATGGGAATTATCTTTATCGATGAAATAGATAAAGTTGCCTCTAAAAATGAGCGGAGCAGCGGAGTCGATGTTTCGCGCGAGGGCGTTCAGCGTGATATTTTGCCCATTGTGGAGGGCTCAAAAGTCAATACGAAATTCGGAATGGTCGATACCCGCCATATTTTATTCATTGCTGCCGGCGCTTTCAGTATTTCAAAGCCGAGCGACCTTATCCCTGAATTTCAAGGCCGTTTTCCGCTCCGCGTGGAATTGGAATCCCTTCATATGGAAGATTTTAAGCGGATTTTGCTTGAACCGAAAAATGCGCTGACAAAGCAATACAAAGAGTTACTCGCTACGGAAGGCGTAACCGTTATTTTTAAGGAAGAAGCTATCGATAGGATGAGCAGTCTTGCCGCCGAGGTAAATGCAAGCATGGAGAATATCGGGGCGCGGCGGCTGCATACGATCATGGAAATGCTCCTTGAAGATATTTCATTTAATGCAAGCCAAATGGAGGGGCAAACAGTGGAAATAGACTGCGCGTATGTTGATGAACGTTTAAAAGATATCGTGCAAAATCAAGATTTATCACGGTATATCTTATAAATAGAACTCAAGCAAATTTTTTTAATGCCGATAAAAAAGAGAAGGATTTATAAAAATCCGGCAAAATTTGTAAGGAGTTGAGATGCATATTAACAGCTTTCAAAAAACAGTTGACCTTTTACACCGTGCGCTTGACGTCAATGCGCTCCGGTATACCGTTTCGGCAAATAATCTCGCGAATGCGGAAGTGCCGGGTTTTAAACGGACATCCGTGAATTTTGAAACAGAATTAAAACGTGCGCTCGATTCCGAAAAACGTGCGAAGGGGCAGTTTCAGTTAGAGGTTTCCGAACCGGAACACATTAAGTCGGACGGTGTTATTGATTACCGTACCGTTTCCCCGCGTAGGGTGCTGGATTACCTTACCACAATGAACGCAAACGGCAGTAATGTCGATGCGGAAGAAGAAGCAATGGCTGTTTTGAAAGTGCAGATGCAGTATCAGCTGCTCAGTCAGATGGCAGGATTTCAGTACAGCCAGGTACAGTCGGTATTAAAATAAGGAGCGAGTAGATGGGTATTTTCAGCAGTATCAACATTGCAGCGACAGGGCTCAGCGCCGAACGGTTACGGACGGACGTTATTTCAAATAATATTGCGAACGCTTCCACCACCAGCACGCAGGAGGGCGGCTATTTCCGCCGGAGCCGTGTTGTTTTTTCACAGCGTAAAGAAGGCGTTGATTGGCGGCTTCCTTTTACCGATCCTGCAATGGATAGAGGCGTCGGCACCGGCGTACGGGTTGTCGGCATTGAAAAAGATAATACCGAACCACGCCTTGTCCACGATCCGAGTCATCCTCATGCTATTTTATCGGGACCGCGTGAGGGATATGTCGAATATCCGAATATTAACATCGTAACGGAGATGGTTGACCTCATTTCCGCTTCCCGCGCATATGAAGCGAATGCAGCCGTTATTCAGGGCTCAAAAGAAATGTTTCAGCGGGCGCTTGAAATCGGCCGTTAGGCGGCACGAGTATTTTTAGTACGCTATATAAGGAGCAGTGATGATGGTTGCAAATCTTGCGCATGTGTATAAAGTTCCGGCCTTAATGAAAGTACCGGCAATAGACCCGATCGGTGTTGACAATTTTCGAAGCAGAATGGTTTCGGATACCGATCTTATTGATACTGCGGTAAATAAAAAGGCAATGAGTTTTGAACAAACGCTTCTCAAAGCCTTTGACGAAGTAAATGCAAAACAGCAGCGCACTACCGCACTGAGCGAACAAATGATTGTCGATCCTGAGTCGGTTGATGTGCATGATATTACTATGGCAATGGCTGAGGCGGGGATGTCGCTGAAAATTGCGCAAACCTTAATAGACCGTGTAGTAAAGAGCTGGAATGATATTACCATAACTCGGTAGTACGGAAATATACTAAGAACTGTTATAATCATTGTTGTAGCAGGTTCGTTCTGTAAGGGGAGGACACATGAACGAATGGGTAAAAAAAACACTAGCGCAAATTAAGACGCTTTGGACAAAGTGGACGCCGATCCAAAAAGGCATTTTGGCAGCTGTTGTAATTGCGGCAGTTGCCATCGTGGTTTTGCTTACATCGTGGTCGGCGAAGCCCTCTCTTGTGGCGCTTATCGATACGCCGGTA
The DNA here is from genome assembly GCA_905372265.1 of uncultured Treponema sp. GTDB lineage: Bacteria > Spirochaetota > Spirochaetia > Treponematales > Treponemataceae > Treponema. The sequence goes on from CAJPOL010000016.1 coordinate 11,002, forward strand.
ACGGATGAAGCTCAGCGGGAACGGATTATCTTACGTCTCAATGAAGAAAACGTTCGGGCAACCGTTTCACAAGCAGGCCTCATTTCGGTTAAAGATGAGCAAACTGCTCGGAAAATGCGCGCTATTCTTTTGCGTGAAGATCTCATTCCGAAAAATACCGATCCGTGGGATTTATTTGACGTTGAGCGCTGGACACGCACTGATTTTGAACGGAACATCGACATCCGTCGCGCTGTTATCGAAGAAGTGCGTAAGCATATCAAAGCATTGGATGATATCGATGATGCAAGTGTTGTGGTTAATTTACGGCAAGATAAACTTTTTAAATCCGAAGAAAACCCGGTAACAGCCAGCGTTATCCTCTATCCCAAACCCGGCAGTGACATAGCTAAAAATCCCAAAAAAGTGGAAGGTATTCAAAAGCTCTTAAAGTACGCTGTTGAAGGCCTTTCAGATGATAATATCACCATTGCCGATAATGAAGGCACTATCCTCAATGACTTTGCCGGCATGAAAGATTTTGACCGCTTATCGCTCATTGAAAAACAGCAAAAACTTATCGCTAAGCTGGAAACGCAGTATGAGGCAAAGATCCGCCGTGCGCTGCAAACCACCTACGGAACCGATCGTGTGCGCGATTTGAGCATAAAGATTGAAATGGATATGTCGGAAAAAACGTCTGAAACCATTGATTACCGGCCGTTCGTTTTAAAGCCGGATAACACCAGCACCCCGTATGATGACTCCGAAATCCGCCCGTCGGTAACGGTTTCTTCCGAAACGGCTACAACAACCTATACGGGAACGGGCTTTGATCCTGAAGGTCCGTCGGGACCGGAAGGCAATACGCCGCCCTCTTACCGCGACAGCAGCAATATCTACGGTTCAACCACGCAGTCGATCGTCAAAACAAACGAGAAAGTAGGCCAACAGACGACCTCGGAAATCGTTAGCCCTGAGATGGGGCGGCGTACCGTGTCGGTCAATATTGACGGCCGATGGGAGAAGAAAAAAGACGATAACGGTAACGTGATTGTCAAAGACGGCAAAATAGAACGCGAATACTTTCCGATACCTGATGAAGAGCGGCTCAAAGCCGAACAGCTGGTAAAGGATGCCATCGGATTTGATGCCCAGCGCAACGATTCGGTGAACGTATTGAATATACAGTTTGACCGGACGGCGGAATTCGCCGAAGAAGACGGCGCCTATTTTAAGGCGGTACAGCGGCAGCGGGTTATTCTGATTACATTATCCGGATTGGCGCTTCTTTTGCTCCTCTTCATTATTTACCGCGTATACAGCCGTGAACGGGAACGGAGAAAGCGGCTGCGCGAAGAAGAATTATTACGCCAGCATCAGCTGGAGCGCGAAAAAGCGCTCTGGGAAGCGGAACAGGCCGGTATGGAAGTTTCAATGTCGGTAGAAGAAATGAAGCGTCGCGAACTTTTGGAAAATGTTGTAAGCACTGCGCGTGAACATCCTGAAGATGTTGCATTGTTGCTGCGCACATGGTTGATGGAGGAATAGTATGGCAGTAGCACCGGCAAAAGAAAAGAATAATGCTGCAGGCGGAAAAAAACCTAAGGACGTAAAATCGTTAAACGGACGGCAGAAAGCAGCCATCTTTTTAGTATCTGTTGGGGAGGAAATTTCCGCTAAAATAATGGAACAGCTGCGCGAAGATGAAATTGAAAAACTGGTTTTTGAAATCGCCCGTACCGAAACCGTTGAATCCGAATTAAAAGAAGCGGTTTTGCAGGAATTTCAGGACTTGATGTCCGCCCAGAACTTTATCACCACCGGCGGTATCGACTATGCGCGCGGTCTCTTGGAAAAATCCTTAGGCAGCCAGAAAGCGATCGAGGTAATCAACCGGCTCACCAGTTCGTTACAAGTACGGCCGTTTGACTTTATCCGCCGAACCGATCCGGCGCACCTCCTCAACTTTATTCAGCAGGAGCACCCGCAGACTATCGCGCTTATCCTCGCCTATCTGGAGCCCCAAAAGGCATCGGTCATTCTGCAAAACCTGCCCGATGAAATCCAGAGTGATGTCGCTCGCCGTATTGCAACGATGGATAGAACATCGCCGGATGTTCTCCGTGAGGTTGAACGGGTACTTGAAAAGAAACTGTCTACTCTGTCCAGCGAAGATTATACTGCTGCAGGCGGCGTTGAAAGCATTGTTGAAATTCTCAACTTGGTAGACCGCTCTTCTGAAAAGTCTATTATCGAATCGCTTGAAGATAAAGACCCCGATCTCGCAGAGGAAATCAAGAAACGGATGTTCGTATTCGAAGATATCGTTATGCTTGACGACCGCGCTATTCAGTCTGTTCTGCGTGAAGTTAATCAGGATGAACTTGCAAAAGCGCTTAAAATTGTCGATGTTGAAGTACAGGATAAGATATTCAGAAATATGTCTAAGCGTGCGGGCGCTATGCTGAAAGAGGCAATGGAATATATGCCTCCGACCCGTTTGAAAGATGTTGAAGAGGCGCAGCAAAAGATTGTTTCGATTATTCGGCATCTCGAAGATAGCGGTGATATTGTTATTGCCCGATCCAATGAAGACGAGATGATTGTATAGGATAGGTATTCCTGTACAAAAGGAGATTCTGAAAGTGGCCAAAAATATTTTTCGTAATTTTGAAGTGAAAAACCTCAGCGATGATCTCGTCCTTACGCTCAGTAAGACTTTTGAACCGGAAGCTGTTGTAGAAGAAGTTGAAGACGAACCGGTACAAGAAGGCCCTACGCTTGAAGAACTCAAACAGGAAGCGGAGCAGTTCAAACGCGAGTGGGAAGCCGAAAAAGCGCAAATGATCGCCGATGCAAAACGCGAAGCGGAAGAGATTATTGAAAACGCAAAAAAAACTGCCGAGGAAGAAACAAAACGGCAGCTTGACGCTTCACAAGCCGAAGTTCAAAAGGCGCATGAGCAGGCTGAAGCGATTGTTACGGAAGCGGATAAAAAAGCAACGGAGATTGTAACCAACGCAGAACAGACGGAAGCTGCAACGAAGAAAAAGGCCTTTACCGAAGGATTTGATGCAGGCCGCGAGGACGGTTTTAAGGAAGGCAAAACCGAAGTAACCCGTTTAATTGAGCGCCTGCATACTATGATTGAGCGCACAATGGATAAGCGGGAAGAAATTCTCGCCGAAACGGAACAGCAAATTATAGATTTGGTGATTCTGATGACCCGCAAAGTCGTCAAAGTCATTTCCGAGAATCAGCGGAATGTCGTTTCTTCAAATATTGTTCATGCGCTGCGTAAAGTAAAAGGCCGGGCGGATGTTATCCTGCGGGTCAATCTTGCCGATGTCGGATTAACTACGGAGCATATCAAAGATTTCCTCAATGCTGCAGAAAATATTAAAAACATTACGGTTGTTGAGGATCTCAGTGTTGATGCGGGCGGCTGTATTATCGAAACCGATTTCGGTTCGGTGGATGCGCGTATTGCCTCTCAGCTGCATGAGCTTGAACAGCGGGTGCTTGAAATTTCTCCGATTAAAACGCGCACCGTTTCCGCCGATAATCAGGCGCATTCCCATTAGCATATGGCTGATATTTTTGATAAATATCTTGATGCCGTTAAGGAAACGGAGCCGATTAAACACACCGGCTCCGTTACCCGTGTTCAGGGGTTGCTGATTGAAAGTCTCGGCCCGCAAGCCTCTGTCGGCGAGCTCTGCCGCATCGTTATCAAAAAGAATAACCAAAGTCTCATTGCCGAAGTAATCGGCTTAAACGGAAAAACCGTACAGCTGATGACCTACGAAGCGTTTGACGGTATCGAAATCGGATGCGAGGTTATCGCAAGCGGAATGATGCTGTCCGTTCCGGTCGGGTCGGTATTGCTCGGGCGCGTACTTGATTCGCTGGGGAAAGCGGCAGACGGCAAACAAGAGCCCTATTCCCCGTTCCGTTATCCGATTTTAGCGCCGCCGCCTGATCCTATGGAACGGCGCCCGATAAAAGACCGTATTGTAACCGGCATCCGCGCTGTTGATGCGCTGCTTGCAGTCGGCAGAGGTCAGCGTGTCGGTATATTTGCAGGTTCCGGTATCGGTAAATCAACCATGATGGGTATGATTGCGCGGAACACCAACGCCGATGTCAACGTTATTGCGTTAATCGGCGAACGCGGGCGCGAAGTAACCGATTTCTTGGAACACGACCTTGGTCCGGAGGGCTTAAAACGTTCGGTCGTTATAACGGCGACGTCGGACACCAGCCCGCTTGCGCGCGTCCGCGGCGCTTATACGGCAACAGCAATCGCTGAGTATTTTAGGGATCAGGGAAAAGACGTCATGCTCCTTTTCGATTCGGTAACACGCTTTGCGAAAGCACAGCGGGAAATCAGTCTTGCAATTGGAGAACCTCCTGCAGCCCGCGGCTATACACCGACTGTTTTTGAGGTGTTGCCGAAGCTGCTTGAGCGGAGCGGTACCGCCGCGGAAGGTTCCATTACCGGCTTTTATACGGTGCTGGTTGACGGCGATGATGTGGATGAGCCGATTTCAGATGCGGTGCGCGGTATCTTGGATGGTCATATCCTGCTCAGCAGAAAGCTCGCGCAGCGCGGGCACTATCCTGCTATTGACGTACTCGGCAGTATCTCCCGTTTGGCAAATCGTGTAACCGGTGAATGCAGTAAAAAAGCGGCTCAGTACATGCGCCGTCTTATGGCGGACTATGCTGAGGCGGAAGACCTGATTCAGGTAGGCGCCTATCAAAAAGGTACCAACCCTGCCATTGATGAAGCGATTGATCATCATGATAAAATTCAGACCTTTTTGCAGCAGGAGGTTAATGATCCCGCTCCCATCGAAAAAACGCTGGAACAGTTAAGCAGCATTACCCATATCGACATACCGCAAACGGAATGCTGTCAATCGGGATTAGGTGCGGCATATAAGTATCTTATGCCGTCGGAGGCGGCCGGATTGTATAAAAGTCAGCAAGAACAACGCCCCGCTGCCGATAGCCACGTATGAAAAAGTTTCACTTTAGGCTGCAAAAATTACTTGATCTCCGAACTTTTCGCGAAAAAGAAGCAGAGACGGCGCTCGGCCGTGCAATTGCCGAACGGGATGCTATCAGTTTACAGCTTGCCGAACTTGCTCAAAAAGAGCTGACTGCCCGTATGTCGTTACAGCGCAGCAGCGGAACCATCGCCGATTTTGCCGCTCACGGCAATTATCTTGAGCGGCTTCATCTTGAAAGGGAAAAACAGCTGACTGCGCTCACTCAGGCGGAAATCCGTATTGAGGAAATGCGCAAACACTATATCAAGGCGCATCAGGAACGGCTTATTGTTACCAAATTAAAAGACAAAAAACAGGCTTACTGGAAAAAAGACATGCAGCGGCAGCAGGATATCCTGCTTGACGACATCATAAATGCTCAAGAATACCGAAAACGAACACTTTAACAGATGCCATAGGCTCTCTGTCGTTACTCATCCATCATCTTGATTTTTCGGCGCTGTTGATGGTATTATCAAGCCTTAAAATAATGAAATATGGAGTTGCTATTCAATGAAAAAGTATCTATTGAGTATATGTTTTTTTGCAATTTTATGCGGAAGAGCTGCCGCTCAAGCACCTGTCGATCTCTTTGATCCTTTTTATGAGGATGTGTCGATTTGGGAAAATACCGGCTTAATCACCGATGCTCCTATGATCCGTCCCTATCCCTTGCAGGAAATAGAGCGTCTTTTGCAGATTGTTATGGAAAAAGGAGACCCCGAACAGCAAAGAAAGGCGGCTGAGTATCAAAAGCGTTTTTTTCAGCGGGCATTCCATTTCGGCGGCAGCGTTGATGTAAATCTCGGTATTAGTCAGCGCCAACGGCAGTTTTTCATTGCTCCTTTTGTAAAGTTGAATTATCAAATACTGAAAATTTTGAGCGTTTCAGCCTATGCCGGTATCAATTTCCTGAATAAATTGGATGGGGAAGGTTTGCGTCCGCTGTATTCGTATACGCAAAAGGATATTGCATCGGACGCAGGAAGTATTGGGAAAATTAGAATACTGCCGATGATCAATTCTTCCATAACGCTCGGCACCCCTGAATACTACTTGACAGCCGGTCTCTCGCGGACATCTATGGGGCCGTTTCATAACACCGGTATTTATCTGTCCCCTCAAACTTTCCATGCCGGTCAATTCATTTTTACCGTTAATAAAAAAAAGTGGGCGTATCATCATACGCTGCTGCTGCTTTCTGCGACAGGCGATAACAAAAAAAATATTTCTCCGAATAAATTTTTGGCATCTCACTCCATTGTATTCCGGCCGCTGTCGTGGCTTTCTTTTTCCGTTATCGAATCTATGGTGTACGGTGAGCGTTTTGATCCGATGTATATTATTCCATTTGCCGCTTTTTTCCTTGGGCAGAGTATCTATGACTTTCCCGACAACTCGCTGCTTGGCTTTAATTGTTCGGTAAAGCCCGTACGGGGCTTACGGATCGATGCTGCATTCTATCTTGATGATATCGGATTCAATGAGATCGTTAAATTTAAACAGGATGCAAAGCTGCGGATGGCTGCGGAATTCGGCCTTTCTTACACCATGCCGCGTTCACATTGGTTCTCCTTTATCGACTGCAATTACACGCTGGTAACACCGTTTATGTACACTCATTATCATCAATATGAACATAATAAGCCGAATTACCAGAACTATACACATCACGGCCAATCGCTCGGCAGTAATTTAGATCCGAACTCGGATAGAGTGCAATTACGATTCCAATTCCGTCCTCTTTACGGGCTCATGGTCGATATATCCGATACTTTTATCCGCCATGCCAATGCACTTGAAGGATTTACCGATATTGCGTTTCTGCGGGAATACCTATCCAGAAACTATACAACGGACGGTTCCGTGTTTAATCATACGGTAAGAACAAAGCCGACAGGAGAGTCGCCATGGGCGGGAGACGGGTTTGCATTTTCAAACCCTTTTATGAAGCAACAGACCATTCAGTATATCAATCAGCTCGGCCTTGATATCAGCTGCCATTTACCGATTGTTAAATCAGGCGGTTCGTTGACGTTTAAATTCGGATATGTATTTGAGACAAATGTTAATCCGGGTGTACAGAAAAATCTATATACCCCGCGGTGGAATACGGGTAACGTCGGCTCAGCCTCCGATGCTGATATTCTAGCCGAAGCGGAAAAACAATTGGCCGATTGGCGCAGTAAAGCGGCCGGGGTACAATTTAACCATTATATTAAGCTTGCTGCAGAGGTTGCCTATTAAGCTTGTTATGACCGGTATGTAGAAGGGGTGCTTTGATGCGCATCCCCTGAAATAGCGTAAGCATCGGTTGACTCTTTGTTTGATGCAGGTATATAATTGCTGCATAGAGGTAAAAGTATGAAAAAGTATCTTATCGGTGTTTTAATCATTATTATCGGTTTACTGGTGGCATTTGCTCCTTTCGGCTATGCGCACGTGTGTTTTCCGAAAGCTGACGGCAGTTTTATGAAATGTCATTGGACGGGCGAAGCGGTGCGGATGCTCGGCGGTCTTATCGCGGCATTGGGTGTCATCTTCTCAGTGTGCAAGCGTTCCCGTATCGGGCTTGCTTTTTCCAATATCGGTTTAGGCATATGTTTGATATTGCTGATGACCGTCGTTATCGGAACATGCAAAAACGCTGCAATGCCGTGCAATGTATGGACAAAACCGGTTATTATGCTCTTAGCAATTATCCTGATAGCCGTCAACGCCGTGTACCTGTTTCTTCATAGAAAACAATCGGATGTGTAATCATTGCCGCACCGCACTGAATAGGTTTTATACGGATGTTGTTAAGAGCAAAAGGACTTTCTAAATCTTTTAAAAGAAGCGGCACTGATTTTTTTGCCGTTAAAAATGTTGATTTTGATATAAGTGCCTCCGATTTTACTTTTATTGTCGGACGCTCAGGGTCAGGCAAGACTACGCTGCTTAATCTATTATCGGGTATTTTAGAGCCGACGTCGGGAGCTGTCTTTTTTGAAGATACTGATATCAACAGTTTAAATGATGCCGGAAAGAGCTTTTATCGTAATGAGACAATCGGTTTTGTACCGCAATCGCTCGGTACACTACCAAATCTTTCAGTGCTTGATAACGTACGCGTCCCTTTTTTTCTATTCCATCGGGACGGTGATAATGAAGGGCGTGCATTAAGCCTTTTAGAGATGATGGGTATCGTTCATTTAAAAGATGAAATGCCTGATAATCTTTCCGGCGGGGAAGCAAAGCGAATGCTGATTGCACGGGCGCTGATGAATTCACCCAAGCTGTTGATTGCGGATGAGCCTACCGCCAACCTTGATGCGGAAACCGCCTCCGGTGTTCTGCGCGTACTGAAAGACATTAACCGGCTCGGAACCGCTGTGTTGATTGTAACCCATGACACAGCGCTTCTCGCTGACGGCTGCGCAACCTACCGGATGGAAGCAGGCTCTTTATCCCGCATATAACAGTTCCGGTATGGTGCCTCTTGCAGCTTTTCAGAAGCTGTGCAGCCTTTTAAGGTATCCTTTATTCTTCTTCAAGGGACGGTTCCGTAGATGCAGCAGACTCTGAGGGCTGCGGCTGAGCCGGCGGAGTGCTTGACGGAGATGCTTCCGGTAGAGCAGGTGTGGCTTCTGGGGCTTTTTCCTCAGAGGGAGCTGTTACCCGTACCGGCTGCGGCACAGTTCCAAAAGACAATCGAACCGTTTCATACTCATTTTTATGTTTCATTTTAAGGTATAAAATCCGTGTTGATGCATCATACTGATAACCTGATGAATTATATAATTCAAAACGAGGATCGCTCCTAAAAGGAATATCATGCAATTCTATACGGTAAAAAGGCCGGATTCCGTATAACGTTAGATAATGCGATCTGCCTTCCGGAAACCGTATCCGTAGTACAAGCGTCCTTGCAGTGTTTTCCAGCACTTCAATTTCTTGTGCGCATGTCCATGCCCACATTCCACGCTCCGCTTGTAATGCAAGCGATTGCGTGTGAGGATACCAGCTGTTCTGAGGTAATACCAGCGGATACAATATACTGGCATCCAAGATCCGGCTGTCATCGGCGATTAAACCGAGATCGGATGTCGTTTTATCTCCTGTAACGGTAAAGCCGGTCGGCAGCGACGCTGTTTCACCCGATGAGCGCAGTAATGATGTTACCAGCATTCGTGCAATCGGCTGCCAGATGGTATCTTGTCCGCTGCCGTAGTTCATAAGAATATCGGCAGCGGCTAACGTTTCAGCACAATCAATATATTGGCCGTCGTTACTGAAGTAGAGCCCCTCGTCAATCATCATAAGGGAGGCCGTTATCTTTTGTTCGCAGAGCGGCAGAATCTCTGTAAATATATTCTTCTTTTCAGGAAAGTAACTGCAGCAATCATTCCAGAGCGCCAGTATCCCCGCCGCCTGCCGTGCGGTGAGCGCTTGCACATCGGCTGCCGCAATAAACGTGAGCAATTCTTCCATATTGCGCGGCGTACCATTATCATTTAAAAACGGAATAAGATATTCCTGTTCAAAAAGTTCGGGACTGCGCGCCGACAACAAACCGAGATAAAACTCTTTCTTTTTGCTATAAGCGGCGGCAAGGCCTACTTGTGTTTGTTGCACATTGGCATAAAACGGGTTGGTAAGATATGTCCGCATATTTTTTGCAAGCGTTTGCGGCGGAGCTTTGTCGAGTGCTTCAGCCAGCTTCTCCGTCCTGCCCATTTCGGCAAGGTAGACCGTCAGCATTTTTTCGGTAATTTTTTTTGATGCAAGCGCGAGTTTGCTTGCATTTAAAGCGGCGGCGGAAAATCCTTGTATTGTTTTTGCATAGGTTTCCGGTGAAGCTTGCAGCATAGCTGGAACGGAATGAATATCAAAACCTCTAAATGGGAGGTAGGTCTGATAATAGGCAACGGGTTTTGTATGATTCAACATTAAATGCGGTATTTCCGATTGGCTTATATCGTCTTGCCGATCGTCATTTAGTCCGAAACTGCCGATAAACGTATACTGTTTTTTACCGGAACGGATAAAAAACTTACCGTCATGCCGCTCGATGCGGGCGCTTTGTGTTATTCTCCACGGTAAAAACACTTTATCGATTATATCGGGAAGAGATGCCTCGATCACAACAGCATCAACATCGCCCCGCTTTTCGGAAAAAAAAGATAAAGCAACAGCCTCCGAGCAGCGGATTGTAAAACCTTTCTCAAATTGCTCATATGCAAGTACTTTAAGCGGAAAAGCGCCCGACGGCACTGTTTGATTACCGCTGCTGTCCGCAATTGCTTCTTTCTGATTTGGGATAGCATAGATCGGGTATTGCTCGGTAATATAAAAATCAAGCCCATTGAATACAATGTGTATCGGTAAAAGCGGTGAAGTCTCACCCGTTTCCGTCCGCTCTTGTCTGCCTGAAACGGTAAGAGAGCCGATTGACAAAGAAAAGTTTTTCCCTTTGGTAAATTGAATAACGAAAATGCCGAAAATAACTATAATATAAAGAACGGTGTAAGCAGCCATTCTGTAAGGAACACGTTTCATAGCGTGTCAGTGTAATAAAACCCGTCAAGAATTGCAATGCTTTACACTAGACCATCTTTGAAAACTTGAGTAGATTGCAAGGATGTCCTTTTATGAATACCATAATCAATGAGGAGTGTTAATGAAAAGTTTGTATAAAGGCCTATGGACTGCTTTATGTATGTGCGTTATGATCAGCACCGTTTCCTGTTTAAGCGGGCCGGAAACAAAACCGCCGCAGCAGGTACGGCAGGTACAGACAAAAAAAACAAATAATGTCTCAGTACAACAAACAGGGGGCAGGAAAGAGGCTCAAGAAAATTCTCCGCGAGTGATTTTTGCCAAACAGTTACAGCAATTAGTAGATGAACAAAAATGGGAAGATGCCCTTGCGCTATTTGACGGACTGCCGGAAAAAGATAAAAATGACAGCTCAATACAAAACCTCAAAATCGCTGTTTTGATTTCACACGGGAAGCTGCAAGATGCGGAAATGCTTGCAAAGTCTCTTGAAAAACAAGAGCCGAACAATCTTGAGGTTCTCTACAGTTTAACCGTTATTGCGCAAGCAAAAGACGATAAAAAAATGCGGTCGGCGTATCTAAAAAAAATACTACGGATTGATCCGAATAATGCGCAGGCGCTGCAAGAAGAAGGAATTGATCTTTACAATCAAAGAAATTACAAAAAAGCAGGAAAGATATTCGGCGATATTGTGAAACGGAATCCCAATAATATAGAAGCAGTGATATGGCTGGGTAAGATAAACTATTTGGGTAATAAAATGAAAGAGGCCGAGCAATGCTATCTTGCAGCATTGCAGCAGCAGCCGGAGAACAGCCTTGCAATAGCGGAGTTAGCGCGGATAAAATCAGAAACGGGACGAATGGCGGAAGCAATTACCGATATAGAAAAAGCGATTGCGCTTGACCCCGGCGAAGCAATGAATTGGACGGATCTCGGTTCTTATAATTTACAAATCGGTAGGCGTGAACAAGCGCTTGAAGCGTTCCAGAAAGCAAGTACGCTTATCCCCGATTCTCATTTTGTGCATATTTATTTAGCCGGTTTACATGATGATCTCGGCAATAAGCAGGAAGCCGAACAGCACTATCGAAAAGTAACCGAGCTCTATCCACAGTATTATTTTGCATATGAAAGCCTCGGCGTTCTTTTGTATGAAAGGCAAGAGTGGGAACAAGCCCGCACCGCTTTTATGGATGCGTCGCAGTATGCGCCTGATAACTGCTACTATGCGCTGATGGCTGCCGTATGCAGTTATAAACTGGATAAAAAAACGGATGCAAAGAATTTCATGTCAAAGTATATTAAAACAATTGACCGTAAAAAAAATGAAACGGACTATTTTTTATGCCGCTTATTTATTGACGGCGCCGGAGATGCCGATGTCGGTAACCGTATTTCAAAAGAAAAAGAAGAAACCGTCCGTTCAAGGAAGTATTTTTATCTTGCGGCATTTTATGAGGCAGCAGGTAAATGGAATATGGCGGAAAAATACTATATCGATATTAAAGCTGCGCAGGTTCCTGCCTTTTTTGAATACCGGCTTGCTGTAAGCGCTCTCGCAGCAAAAGCAAAATAACGCAGTATCGCGGTATATAAATGGAATCAATGAATCAAACGGTTAAGCGTATTATCCTTCCGGATAGAGAAATTATTTTAGTCGGAACTGCTCACATTTCAAAGGAGAGCATTGCCCAAGTTGAAGAATGCATCCGTATCGAGTCGCCCGACTGTGTATGTGTGGAATTGGATGAACATCGGTTTAAATCCTTAACCGATGAAAAGCAATGGCAAGAACTCGATATAATTGAAGTATTAAAGACGGGAAAGGGCTTTTTGTTGCTAGCCAATTTGGTATTGGCCTCTTTCCAAAAAAAGATAGGGGCCGATGTAGGCGTAAAACCCGGTGATGAAATGAAGGCTGCCGTTACTGTTGCAAAAGAGCAGGCCATCCATACCGAATTGGTAGATAGGCCGATTCATATCACCCTCAAAAGGGCATGGGCAAAAAACGGTTTTTGGGGGAAATCAAAGCTGCTGGCGACGCTGTTGAGCAGCGCTTTTGCCGATGAACAGCTTACGGCAGAAGAAATCGAGGCGCTTAAAGAAAAAAGCGCGATGGATGATATGATGGCGGAAATGGCGCAGTACTTGCCTACGGTAAAAGAAGTACTGATTGATGAGCGCGATCGGTATTTGGCAACAAAGATATGGAATGCGCCGGGGAAAAAGAATGTTGCGGTATTGGGCGCCGGCCACCTTTCGGGAACGGAAGCATATATCCGTGCGCTGGAAGCGGGAACGCAGAGCAGCGATGTTACGGATATTTCCGATGTGCCGCCTAAAAGCAGACTTGCAAAACTATCCGGCTGGCTTCTCCCTGCGCTGATTGCGCTGCTCATTGCAGGCGGCTTTTTTAAGGGCGGTATTTCCGTATCAGGGGCATTACTGCTGCGCTGGCTTTTATGGAACGGCAGTTTGGCGGCATTCGGTGCGCTGCTTGCACTCGGCCATCCATTGACGATTATCACAGGGTTTTTAGGGGCTCCGATTGCAACGCTTAATCCTTTTATCGGTGTCGGACTTTTTACCGGTATTGTGCAGGCTTGGATAAAAAAGCCGCAAGTATCCGACATGGAACGGCTGATGACCGATGTAACAAGTTTGAAAGGTTGGTATAAAAATAAAATCGCTCATGTTTTGCTGATTTTCTTTTTATCAAGTCTCGGCGGCGCTATCGGAAATTTTATTGCCGTCCCCGCCCTTATAACCGGCTTAATGTAACCATAACTATTACACGTGCTTAGGATACAGGCACCGTTAAGAAGCGATTGCTTTTTACTTTTTAATGGTGCCCGCCGATTTTCCCTTTTTTATTCGTGCGGAGGGTTTAATACCCCGACGCTCGCGTCGGGGTTGTTGATTCGCACGGCGGGTTAGTAATTGCTCATGTTTAATCCAATGTGTAATTGGTCATACGCGTTAGGGATTGAAAGAGTACGGAATAATTGTTGCAACAATTATTCCGCAGTACATTTTTGCACGGCAATTTCCGTGCAAAAATACCGGAACGATAGTGAAGCTCTGCAAAGCCCGACGGTTAATTTTTGGTCAGGCAAAAATTAACCGAAACGCCCAAAAGAGTTACCTCTTACACCAGCCCTGCTTTTGTAAAGTGCTTTTTTAATACCTTTGCGCCTAAAAGCCCGCCAAGGATGCCGCCGGCAAAAGCGGTAACATAGAGAATAGGCATAATCCATATCGGAAGGCTGACAAGCTGCGTTGCGTATTCGGCTCCTATCATCTTTTCGGTCAGGGCATAGTACTGATCTTTTAAGATATAAATCTGCCAAAAGGCGCCGCACAACCACAGAGACATGACCGCGTAGCCTACGATACTCCCCTTTACGGTTTTATAACCGAAGAGCTTACGCACCAGTTCGGCAAAGATGGCAACGATGAGTGAGTGAATCGCCACCACCGGCGTATGCCCCATCAATGTCATAAGACAGCCGGGAAATGCCGCAAAGATAAACAGCGCAAAGGCTTTCGGCGTTTTCGCCAAAAAGAACAAGACGGCGATACCTAACACCACGCTTACCGTAAAAGGAAACGCCAAATAGGTTACTACGAGAAAACCGAGCGGCATTCCGATTACAAAAAGCCCGACAAAATAAATAACACTGAAAATAGCGATATTAACCAAATCCTTCAACACAAGGCGGTCTTTCCCGCCTGCCTGCAACTGTGTTTCTTCCATAAAACACTCCTTCATGTAACTTGTAGTTTATATCGTATAATTGATAATTATTCTGAGTACTCTTCGTCCGTAAACATTTTAAGTCCAAACAAATCACTCATCAGGCTGAAATGTTTATCAAATGAAAACAAAAAAAGATCATTATTAATCGCATTTTGAGCAATTATTAGATCGGGAATACCGACTTTATTTACACCGTTTAATAGGTTTTTAGTTTGCATATCGATAATCTCGTCCCAGTCTATTTCGATATCTATTTGATTAATCGTAAGCAGGAGCCGCTTCAATTCAGATTCTTTTTTCAGATTAATTGAAGGAATCAGCTCTGCCAGCACAAGGTTATTGATACAAAGCGCGTTGTTATTGATGAGTTCATTAAGCACAGCTGCGCGTCCGGTTCCTTTAAAATATTCTATCCAAACGGAGGTATCCACCAGTACCATTTTATATCCTTTTTCTCAGCGCATCTAAATCGATATCCAAATCAATTTTTCCGTAATAGTTTTTCAGCTGCTGCACTTTCTCTTTTTGGATCAAATTTTCAAGCGCACGTGTGATAACCTCTGTTTTTGTCCGAATTTTTGTCAATGCCATTGCCTCTTCGAGCAAAGGAGCAGACAGATCAAGCGTCGTTCTCATAAACACCCTCCATACGGGCATATTATAACATTGACTTATATGTACAATCAATGTTTTGTATATGCACTACAGGGCACCCTCCCCTGATTACCAATTACTCATTCCTCATTGACACGGCTGTCAATTTTTTACCGTCTGCCATTTGGTAACGCCGGTTCTCAAGAGGTGAAACTCCCGCTTTACCATAACGAGCATTCCCGCTATACAAAGGATTTCGATACAGAAGATAGCATAGTAAATACCTGCAAGACCGAAAAAGCGCGGAACAATCAGCATTGCCGGAATATACAAAAGCACTTGCCGCAAGATTGCCACAACAGAGGCAACCGAGCCCTTGTTGATGGACGGAAAAAAGGTCATACCCATAAAGACCGCAGGCATAAGGGGCAGCACCAGTACAAAGACCCTAAAGAACCGGATATGTTCCGGCGTAACGGTAATTTCTTTGAGCATAAGATGAATGGCGGCTTCGGGGATAATCATTAACAAAAGCCAAAACGGAACAATCAGCACCGTTGCAATAAGCCAAAACCGCTTAAAGCTTTGTATCACTCGATCATTGCGGTTTGCTCCGAAGTTGATACCGGTAACCGGCTGCAAGGCGCGCATAAGCCCGTAAATGGGGGTAAGCAGAAAGTTAAAGTAACGGAACGCTACCCCGTAAAGAGCCACCGCTTCTTCCCCTCCGGTTGATTCAAGGGCGTTAAACACAAAGGCTCCCGATATAATGAACATAACATTCATAATGAGGCTCGGCATTCCCATCGAAACAATTTGTTTGATAATCTTTTTATCACGGTTTATCGAAAAGGCTTTACAGTAAAACGAGGTTTTTCCGCTTGCAAAGTAGCTAATCCCTGCAAGGGAGTAAACCGCCATACCGATGTTTGTGCCGATTGCAGCCCCTGTAACTCCCATACCCAAAAGCACAATGAACACATAGTTTGCCGCCGCATTGACTACAAGACCGATTGCCATAATCACAGCAGCGGTTTTCATCTTCCCTTCGGCACGTACAATCATATTTGCACCCAAGCCGTAAATCCAAAAGAATGAGCCGTAAAAGGTTGTTTTCAAATATGCCGTTCCTTGGATAAGAGCCTCGCCTCTTCCGCCCATAATGTACAATAGCTTATCGGTAAACAGCACGCCGAGTACCGTTATGGCTATGCTGATGACGACGGTTAAATAATGAACGTTGCCGATGAGCTTTTTTTGTGTTTCCTCGTCCTTTGCACCGAGTACGATAC
>CAJPOL010000017.1 GCA_905372265.1 uncultured Treponema sp.
AATCCGAAGGTAATTCAATATCTTCAACGGGAACCTCTTCCGCCGTAACGGTAACATTGACTGTTCTTTCTACGCCGTTTTTCGCCTTTATCGTAATGACCGCATTGCCGGGTTTTTCCGCCTTAATGACTCCTTTATCGGTTATAGAAGCAATGTCCGGCTTATCCGATGAAAAGGTGAGTTTTTTATCCGATGCGTTATTAGGTACGGCGCGAGCATTAATTGTGTATTCGGTACCTTTTACCACCGAAATAGTATTTTCACCGGAATCGATACGGATATCGGAAACAGGTACGGCCGTTTTTGTTTCTTGTTTTGTTTCCTGCTTCGGCTTGATCTCCGGTATATAGTTGTTCTTACAGGATATAAGTAAAGAAGCAGCAAAGGCTGCAAAAATGATCGGCTTTAATTTCTTCATAGAAATCCTCCATGTCTAAGGGGGAGCGGGATTCTCCGACGCAACGCATCAGGGAACTTTATATTTTGATTACGGTTGATTACGGTATATATACAAATTAAGCGGATTTCTGTCAAGCGTTATGAAAAAATCCGGCGCAATTCTCTGCGGCGGCACAGCCGGCGCATTGAATTTTTTTGTAAAATATGCAACACTCACCCCCGAATTTATGGGGCTCTTTAAGAACTGCAAGCCTATCGGTTTGTTCTGTAAGGAAATTCAGTAACTTGTCCGCGTTGCGGACTGTGAATCGGTTTTTAGAAAGTACCTTATCTTTCTTATGAAGAGGTGTATATGCAATACTCCGGTTCTACCAATTTAGCGATCGTAGCGTGCCCGGGCGGTGAGCGCTTTGCCGATGCGACCATTCAACATCTAAAACACATTTATGTAAAAAAATTTCAGCAAAAAACAGATAAACTGATAAAACGCTATGGATTACAGAAAGAAAAATTGATTACGGACATTAATTTTTACAGCGATTTATTTTCTTCCGGTATGCATGAAAGTAAAGAAGTCGGCCAAATCCGTATTCCCCGTTTTAAGGTGAATGCCCGCTTTACGTACTTTATGAATGGGGAATTTAAAACGGAAATTCTTGAATGCATCCGCGGTAAGCATGTCTTTATTTTTCAAGATGTAGAAAATCATTATCCTCTTTTAATTAATGAAGGAAAAAACGAACATGTTTTTTCCGTGAACGACCATTTAATGTCGATGCTTGTTACTATTGACGCTGTGCATCATGCCGGCGCTGCTTCAATTACGCTTGTACTGCCGGTATATCCGTACAGCCGCCAGCATAAAAAAAAGGGCCGCGAAGGATTGACTGCCAGTATGCTCGGGCATTTTTACGAAAGTCTCGGTGTGCGCCAAATTATCACATTGGATATTCATTCCCGTGAAATTGAAAACTCCTTTCATAGCGCACGGCTTGAAAATCTCCATGCAAGCTATCAAATTATCCGCGAACTGACAAAAATAGAAAATCTAACGGATCCGAATGCCGACTTTGTTGTCGTTGCCCCCGACAGCGGAGCCGTAGACCGGAATAAGTTTTATTCTGCAGGACTGAAAAAACCGCTTGCGATGATCTATAAAGAGCGGGATTATTCAATCGTTACGCAAAATGCAAAACAATCGAATATTATCAGTATCAATTTATTGGGCGATGTCAACGGAAAGACAGCTTTTCTTGCAGACGACATGCTCGGTACCGGCGGGACGCTGCTGAAAGCGATGGAATTTCTTAAAAGTAAGGGAGCAAAAAAAGTTATCGCAGCCGTGAGCTTACCCTTTTTTACCGGCGACGCTATTCAGCTTTTTGATGAGGCCTATAAGAAAGGGCATTTTTTTAGAGTTATCGGTACGAATGCCGTCTATCATGAAGATTTGCTGCAAAAGGAATGGTACATTTCAACCGATGTTTCAGGACTGTTTGCACAAGTGATTTCGCGGCTGTACCACAATCAATCGTTAAGCGGATTGCTTGATAACCGGAGTATTATTGAGCGGCTGCTGAATATAGAACCGTCAAGCGTTCCCAAAAACGGATAATCCGCCGGTTTTCAAACCGTACGGGAAAGGAAACGAGGTATGGAGATACAACAAAAGAGCGCTTTTCATCAGGCAGCGTGGCTGAAACCGGTCATTATTTTCTTTTTACTGCTGGTTCTGCTTATTCCGTTGGGATTTATCCGTTCGCTGGTTTCCGACAGAGAGCGTTATCAACGGTCTGCGGAAGAGTCCATCATGGAGCCGGCAGGAGGAGAGCCTGTTATAGAAGGGGTGGTTCTTGCCGTTCCGTATGAAAAAACGGCCGAATATAAACTGGCAAACGGCGATATTCAAACGCACAAAGATATCTATTATACGCTTCAAGTTCCCGAATCGTATGAACTTTCAACGCAGATAGACCCCTACTATCTTTCGCGGGGTATTTTTACGGTACCGGTTTTTAACGGAGATATTGCCGTAAAAGCCTCATTTGCCGATTTCAAGTTTGCTCAGCTTGATATTGCCGAAAAAGACATCCGTTATAAGGATGCGGTGCTTATACTCGGCGTCCGTGATAAAAAAACGTTTACTGCAAATCCGCTGCTGCGTATCAACGGCAAATTGCTGACTGAAGCGCTGATCAATCCTCAGGCTGTTTCTCCGTTTCATAATGCCGTGTATTACTCACTACCGGAAGAATATGTGAAGGCGGGCTTCGCTCTGGACGGCTCGATTGCCGTGCAAGGCGGAAAGAGTATGAGCTTGACGCCGCTTGCTGCGGATAACCGTTTTGCAATACAGTCTACATGGCCCGCGCCGAGTTTTGTAGGCGGTTGGCTGCCCAAAAACCGGACACTGAATGCGGACGGATTTACGGCGGATTGGAATGTCTCCGGTTTAAGCACGGTCTTTCCCCGTGCATGGAAAACTGAGGGCGTCAATAAAGAACATAAAACAGCATGGCTGTTGAGTGTCAATGCTGAATCGGTAACGGTTGGGTTTATTACGCCTGTTAATCATTATTCGCAAGTTACGCGGTGCGTTACCTATGCTATCCTTTTTCTGGCGGTGCCGTTTTTAGCTATCTTTTTATGCGAACTGTGGAGCGCCGTACGGATTCATCCCGTTCAGTACTTTCTTATCGGTATTGCCGATATTCTCTTCTATCTACTGCTCCTGTCTTTCTCCGAACATCTCTCGTTTAATCTCAGTTATTTGATTGCAACGGCAAGTGTATGCGGTATTGTCTGCTTGTATACGGCGGCGATTTTCCGGCATGTGCGGTGGGGCTTACTGTTAACGGCCGTACAAGCCGTTTCGTATGTACTGCTGTTCGGTATTTTGCAGTCGGAAGATTATGCGCTGCTTATCGGCAGTATCGGCGTGTTCTGTGTAGTCGCTCTTTTGATGTTCTTAACTAGAAAGGTCGATTGGTACGGAAAGAACTTTAAGGTATCTTCCGTCCATGGAACAGATTCTGCCGCGCATACAATTGAGGACGTGCATTCTGACCGATAAAGGGACATAATGCAAAGCGGTGTTTTAAGCATTGACATAGGAACATCCTCATTAAAAGCGGCGCTCATTACCGATGATGGAACGGTATTACAGTTTACCCGTCTCTTTTTTCCGCCGCAGGTGAGCGCTGCCGATTGGGTGCGCTGTCTTTTTAGCGCATGGCATACGGTTGCAAACGGCTTTCATGTACAAGCGATCTGTATTTCAGGCAACGGCCCTTCACTGGTGTCTGTACACCGGCAGCGCTCTGCGGTTTCAAAAGCGTCCGGTAGCGGCGCCGTTCCGCCTACAGCCGTATGCAACGATATTATTCAAGAGGCGGAAAAAGATACGCTGTTCTTATGGAATGAGAAAGCCGGCGCTCATGTGCAAAAGCCTCATATTCCGGCAGCCGCTTCGCTCTTTTTACCGCGGATTGCGGCATTCCGCACGGCTTATCCGCATGTGTTCAGCCGTGCACACCGTCTTTTTTCAGGACCTGAATATATTCTGTATCTCCTTACCGGAAAAGCGGTAACGGTATTGCCGGATCCGAGATATGAATCGGCTTATTGGACGGTTCGTGAGCTGACATTCTATGCGGAAAAAGTTTTCGGTATTGATACGGAAACGCTTGCACGTTTGCTTCCCCCTTTTGTCCGGGCCGGTACGGTACAGGGGCAGTTCTGCGGTATTCCGGTGATAGCCGGTGTGCCGGATTTTATTGCAGCGCTTATCGGAACGGGAACATTGTCGGCAGGCGCTGCCTGTGATCGAGCCGGTTCAAGCGAGGGAATCAATGTATGCACGGAAACGCAGCCGAGAATGGACGGAACACTGCTTTTACCATCGGTTATCCCCGATTTATGGAATGTCTCATTTGTATTGCCTGATTCGGGAACACGGTTTTCCTCTTTTTTAACTGAAAACGGCCTTTCCAATCAGGATTACAGTATCGGGATGGAGCGTATTGCTGCAGAGCCTTTCATGCGTACAGGGGCATATCCTGCAACCTTTGCAGGCAAAGGCAGGTCGCTTGTGGAAGACCTTGCCTTCCAAGTCAGACGGGGGTGTGATTTAGCGGAGCGCGCATCCGGTATGCATCCTGTGTATACGCTTTCAGGCGGGCAAGCCCGAAATGAGCTTTGGTGTCAAATGAAAGCCGATATGACCGGACGGACATTTGCGCTGCCCCGCTTTGCCGATGCGGAATTACTCGGTAATGCGGCGCTTGCGTTCTGCGCACTGCAATCGGGTCAAAGCGGCGCAGGCAGTATACAAGCAGGTTCCGGCGCTTCCAATACCGGCTGTCTTGCGGCAACCGTGCGGCAGCTGCTGCATATTGAACGCTATTATGAGCCCTGCGCCGCTTATGCGTCCCGTTATACGGAAAAATATCTTCAAATCTATCCGCCGCATGGAACAGGTGCAGCGGCTGCTATCGGGAGGTCGTATGGATAGTACGGTACAACTACTGTCTGCCGGTGCAGTCCGCACTGTATACGAGCGGCTGCGCAGCGCAAACCCAAATCCGCGCGGCGAGCTGCACTGGAAAAATGTATACACGCTGCTGGTTGCCGTTGTTCTGTCGGCGCAGGCAACGGATACGGGTGTAAATAAGGCAACGGCGCTGCTTTTTGAATGCGCCGATACGCCTGAAAAAATGCTTGCGCTCGGCGAAGAAGGACTGAAAGATTACATCAAGACCATTAACCTCTACCCGACAAAGGCAAAGCGGATTATCGGGCTTAGCGCCATTCTGATAGACCGGTACGGTTCGGCAGTGCCGCACGATCGGGAGGCGCTTGAAAGTTTACCGGGAGTAGGGCGTAAAACCGCCAATGTAGTACTCAATATGGGGTTCGGCGATCCGACTATCGCAGTGGACACGCATATTTTGCGCACCGCCCCGCGTATCGGCTTATCAAACGGAACTACGCCGCTTGAAGTTGAGCAAGATTTGCTCCGTGTTACGCCGGAAGAATTTTTACTCGACGCCCATCATTGGATATTGCTGCACGGAAGATATGTCTGTAAAGCCCGCGCCCCTCAGTGCGCCGGCTGCATTCTTTCCGGCCTCTGCCTCAAAAACGGAGTTAATTTATAATAGACCTGTTCGATAACTCCGTTATCGAACAGGTCGACGAGTTCTAAATCGCGCAAATAGCACGATTTAGAACATCGCATTTTAAGGCAGCCTGTTCTGAAACTGAAGTTTCCGAACAGGTCTAATGCGGTACCGTTTACCGGCGTTTTTTAAAGCCTTCTACTCGGGCGCTTGCAGGACAGTCAAGCGGGCTTCGATCCCCCCGTTGAAGGTAGCGGTAGCCGAGACCGGCAATCATGGCGGCGTTATCGGTACAATATTTCAACGGCGGGAAGATGCAGGTTAAATCTTTTTGTTCGGCAAGTTTTTCCCGCAGCAGCGAATTTGCGGCAACTCCGCCACCGGCAACAATCGTATGTAATCCCGTATCGCGAGCAGCCCGTAAAAGCGCCCGTAAAAGGATTTTTACCGCACGGTTTTGAAAAGCTGCAGCGATATTCTCATTGGTTTTTTCGTAAGCCGGATTCCAGAAGCGGTCGAGCTGATTGATAACGGCCGTTTTAAGACCGGAGTATGAGACATCGTAGGTGCGTCCCGCTTCATGTAGTACCGGCATGGGAAAGTTGGCCGCTTTCGGATTACCGTTCTTTGCAAGCCGGTCTATGACTACGCCGCCCGGATAGCCTAAATTATAAAATTTTGCTACTTTGTCAAACGCCTCGCCCGGAGCGTCATCGATGGTGGCGCCGAGTACCTCAATTGAATCAAAGTCATACACTTTACAGATGATGGAATGCCCGCCCGATACCAGCAGACCGAGGTATGGATAAGGAATATTTTGTTCAAGATGGGCAGCGTACAGATGCCCGAGCATATGATTGACAGCGATAAACGGCTTATTGCATGCCCATGCAAGGGTTTTTGCAAAGGTGAGACCAACCAAGAGAGAGCCCATAAGTCCCGGTCTGCTTGTTACGGCGATACCGTCAATGCTCCATATTGTTTCCCCTGCTTCTTTTAAAGCCTCTTTTACAACCGGTAATATCCATTCGGTATGCTTTCTGCTTGCAATTTCAGGAACGACGCCCTTATATGCTTCATGGAAAGGTATCTGTGTTGCTACTACGGAGCTGAGAATAGTCTGTCCGTTTTCTACGACAGCAGCAGCAGTCTCATCGCATGAGCTTTCGATCCCTAATACTTTCATGCCGGCTAGAATAGCGTAATCAAGGTAAAACTACAATAGTATGGGGAAATTAATTTATCTGCGCGTCTAGGGCGGCGCCTCTGCATCTTTAGCGGTCACTGTGTTGTAAAAAAAATAGTTGTATGCTATACATGCTTGCAAAAGAAGGTGAACAATAGATAAATACTATTTTATACTAAAGGGGTACCGATGCTATGAAACAGAAGAGCCGTAATTGTATGTATGTATGTATGTTGTTTGCGTTTACGCTGGTTTCGGCGTGCAAACAAACCGTCAGTGAGCCGTCTGCGTCTGCCGTTCCGCTACCGCCTGTTCCCCCTATTCATACAACACCGCTTTCCGTTACAACACAGCCTGAAGATGTCGCGGTTATAAAAAGCGCTGCTGCTCAGTTGACTGTTAGCGCTGCACATACGGGCGGAGCGGCGGTCTCATATCAATGGTATTCAACCGCAAAAAAGAAAAATTCCGGCGGTGTGCCGATAAGCAACGCTACTGCTGCATCGTATACTGTTCCGACCTCTGAGGAAGGAACTTTCTATTATTACTGTACTGTGCGCACTGCAGATAGCGAAGTAACAACCCGGATTATAACGGTTATGGTATACCGCAATGGCGCAATCACACCGGTTGACTGTAACGGATCCGCATCGGGTTTAGGCTGGGAGTCTTCCTCATGGCCGCTCGGTTCTGTCAAATCGGGAAACCAAATCGAATTTGCCGTCTATTCAAAACACGCGGAACGGATGTTGCTTGAAATTTATGATCATCCATACGGGCACGGAGAAACCGCCGCTTTCTTTATGGAAAAAGGAACCGATAATATCTGGCGCGCAAAGCTTGATATTTCCAATGCGGGACTTGCAGCCGTCTACTATGCATTCCGCGCGTGGGGCCCGAATTGGCCGTACGATACCGCATGGACACGCGGATCGGATGTAGGATTCAGCAGCGATGTCGATGCTGACGGCAACCGCTTTAATCCGAATAAGGCGCTCTTTGATCCCTATGCGCGGGAGCTTTCACACGACAAGTCCGATCCTGCCGCACTGAACGGAAAAGACGGTACGATCTATGCAAGCGGCGCTGCAAACCGCACCGAAGATACCGGCAAGTATGCGCCGAAAGCGGTTGTTATTGATGACGCAACGCCCGTTTCCACTTACAAAGGAATTGCGCAAAAAGATGCAATTATTTATGAGGCTCATGTACGCGGCCTTACCAAACATGCTTCCGCTTCAAGTCTCGCTTCGATTTTAGGCGGCTTTGACGGCTTTTCCTCTGTTGTCAATATCCCTGAGAACGAACGCGGCACCTACGCAGGCGCTGCAAAAATGGCTCCGTATCTTAAAGCGCTCGGAGTCAACACTATTGAGTTATTGCCGGTGCATGAAAGCGATAACGACGGCAATCCCGACAACGAGGCGACTCCCTTTAGTCAATTCTGGGGCTATATGACCTACGGGTACTTTGCACCCGACCGCCGCTATTCTTCCGATAAAACGCCGGGCGGCCCGACGCGGGAATTTAAAGAGATGGTGCGCAGTTTCCATGAAGCCGGTATTGAGGTGTATCTGGATGTTGTGTATAACCATACGGGAGAAGGCGGCTTATGGAATTCCTCCGATCCGTCAAAAGCGGGCGTTGACTTTTTACGCGGACTTGATAACAGCGAATACTATTGTCTTGTACCGAGCGACAAAAGACGATACTGGGAAACAACCGGCTGCGGCAATAACCTCCGCTGCGATAACGAACCGGTTTACCGGCTGGTCATGGATTCGCTTAAATACTGGACGGAGCAGATGGGCGTAGACGGCTTCCGGTTTGACTTAGCTCCTGTTTTGGGACAAGAGTTTGTAGGCGACAAATGGTGGTTCTCTTCGAGTGCGCGGCTGATAAACGATATCAGCTCCTATGCACAGAGCCAAAATATCGAAGTCATTGCGGAAGCATGGGCGGCCGCAGGCGAGGACAGCTATCAGGTCGGCAATTACCCCGCAGGATGGGGCGAATGGAACGGACGGTACCGCGATGCCGCCCGCCGGTACTTAAACCATATCAAAATAGGCGCGGCGAATGGAAATGAAATCGGCTATCCTACCGCTTTACACGGCGACTACGGCCATTTTAACGATCAGGGCGGCGCCTGCAAAACGGTGAACTTTATTACCGCGCATGACGGCTTCACGCTTGCCGACCTGGTAAGCTATACCGGCAGAGCGCAAAATGAGGCAAATACCTGGCCGTTCGGACCCTCAAACGGAGGAAACGAAAATAACGATTCAACGACGTCCGGAGGCGATCACGCGCTGCGCCGTCAGCGGATCCGCAATGCGTTTACGTTTTTGATGTTTTCGCGCGGGGTACCGATGATTGTCTACGGCGATGAGTTCGGCAGAACGCAGAACGGCAACAACAATCCCTATAATGTTGACGGACTTGCCACATGGAACAACTACGAAATGATCAGCGCCGATGCCCCTAACGCTGTTCCGGGCGGCTATCACAATAACCTTGGAACCGATTCACATGCCGACGGGAAAAATGCGCTCTTCCTCTTTGCGCAGCACGTGCTGAACTTGCGTAAAAACGAACCGGCGCTGCGGCAAGCCGATTACGCTATGCAAATTGAATACGCAAAAGCAGACGGCTCGGCGGGTTTTAACGACAGATCCGATTGGGCATGCCGGATGCACATCAAAGGCAGCGCCGTAGCCGGCGGCAGCGATTATATCGTCTGTCTCAACATGTGGACGGACAGTGTAAATTTTAAGCTGCCGTCCGCCTCCGCCGGTAAAAAGTGGATGCGCATCATCGATACCGGAAGCTGGGCGGAAAAGAATGATGCAAACCATGCCTACAATAATTTTTGGCGTGAAAACGATCCGAACATTTACGGAGGAGCGAATATCAGCGACTACGGCGTCAATGCGCACTCAATCGTTGTTTTTAAAGAGGTGGCGCAGTAGGGGCTAAGCGCCATCATACTTTGCAATTTCCGCCGGCTCTCGGCCGTTTTTCAGCTAGCTGCCGAGACCGCCTTTCTTTATTTCAAAATGGCTAAAGCTCATCGTAAAAGCTGCCCTGCCTTGGGTAACGGAACGTAAATCGGTCGAAAACCCGAAGAGCTTAGCCATCGGCGCCTGAGCATGAACAACATCGATGTTCGGCTTGGAATCCATACCGAGCACCATGCCGCCGCGTTGAGTCATTTGACTCATAGCATCCCCGACAAATTCTTTCGGACAGAGGATATCGACATTCATAACCGGTTCAAGCAGCTCAGGAGCGGCTTTCCGGCATGCTTCATCAAAGCCTATTGCAGCGGCGGCTTCAAATGCAAAGGGCGTTGCAGTCAGCTCGTCGTATTCGGCATCGATCAGCGTTACGCCGATATCGGCGCATGGGTAGCCGTATTGAATACCGGAATTAAAAGCCCCGCGGACGGCATGTTCTACGGCTTCAATAATTTCTTCAGGCAAGCTGTGCGCTTGCGCAGCGCCTCCTGCCGCTATCTTAACCGTGTTTTTAAAGACATTTCCCGTACCGCGTTCAAGCGGTTCGACTCGGAGCGTCAGCTGCGCTGATTGCTCCTTCCCGCCGAGCACTTTACTGTAGCGTTCGGTGTGTTCCGCCGTTTTGGTTATCGATTCACGATAGGTTACCTGCGGTTTTCCGATACGGGCTTCAACCTTAAAATCCTGTACCATGCGCGTAGTCAGCACATCCAGATGCAGTTCCCCCATACCGGAGATAATCAGTTGACCCGTCTCGGTATCTTCACGGCTTATGAATGTAGGATCTTCCCGCGATAAAATAGTGAGCGTCTCTTTCAGCTTATCGCTCTCCGAAAGGCTTTTCGGTTCAATAGCGACGGAGATAACAGGCTCGGGAAACTGCATGGATTCAAGCAGCACCGGAAGTCCTTCACTGCCGATAGTATCGCCGGTTTGCGCCAGTTTGAGACCGATCAGTACGGCAATATCGCCTGCCTCTGCACAGTCAAGAGGCTCCGATTTATTGGAATGCATCCGTAAAATACGGTTCACCCGCTCCCGCTTCTTTTTACCGGTATTGTACACTTGGTCGCCTGTTTTAATTTTGCCTGAATACATGCGGACATAGCAGAGTGCTCCCGCTTCGCGGTCATACTGAATTTTGAACACCAAGCCGAGCGGCGCTCCCTCCGGCTTGCAGGGAATAGAAATAGGCGTTTCTTTTTTTACTTGAATGCCTTCTGCCGGGCCGACTTCATCAGGCGCAGGCAGATAATCCACGATCGCATCGATGAGCGGCTGAATGCCGATGTTACGCCGCGAGGCGCCGCATAAGAACGGGATATATTGGCGCTTGAGGACTGCCGCACGAATTTCTTTTTTAATCAATTCAGCAGGAACCGGCTCTCCTTCCAAAATCAGGTCGGTTACCGTATCGGAATGCGCCGAAATAACATCCAGCATCTTTTCACGGTAGTTTTCCGCATCTGCCCGATGCGCTTGTGAAAGAGGAGTTCGGGTAAATGTTTCTCCCTCGCTTTCCGCATCCCAATGAATTTCTTCCATTGTAATAAGGTCAATAACGCCTTCAAAGTTTTCGGCGCTTCCAATGGGTATTTCGACCGGCATCACCGTACATCCGAATTTTGCCTGTACGTCTTCCATGGCGGCAAAAAAGTCGGCGCCGGTTCTATCCATTTTGTTTACAAAGCAGATGCGCGGTACATGGTAATGATCCGCCTGCCGCCATACCGTTTCGGTTTGCGGCTGTACCCCGCCGACTGCGCAGAGCACCGCAACAGCGCCGTCAAGCACCCTCAATGAGCGTTCAACTTCCGCAGTAAAATCGACGTGTCCGGGCGTGTCGATGATGTTAATCTGATGATCGCGCCAATATGTTGTCGTTGCTGCACTTTGAATAGTAATACCGCGGTCTTGCTCCTGCTGCATCCAATCCATTGCGGCAGCGCCGTCATCAATTTCTCCGATACGGTGAATTTTTCCGGTATAAAAAAGAATACGTTCTGTTGTCGTTGTTTTTCCGGCATCGATATGCGCCATGATGCCGATGTTACGCATAGTATTAAGCACGTCATGCTCCTTTTTTTATGAGCAATGACTATACCAGAAAAAACGAAGTTAAGGAAGATGCCGCAATAGGGATTCAAAGGGTGAGTAAAATTTGCAAAGTAAGTACACCCTAGCCGTGCAGTAAGGCTTTGTGCTATATACTGTGCAAGGAGTTTTGTATGGCGGAAGAGTTCAGCTACGAGATCACACAAAAACACGGAGTCTTATCAACCTCAAAGGGCGGATGGACGTTGGAGCTTAATTCTGTTGCATGGAACGGCCGCAGTCCGAAGTTTGACATTCGGAGCTGGTCGCCCGACCATGAAAAAATGGGAAAAGGAATCACCCTCACTGCGGAAGAAATCATTGCGCTCAAAGACTTACTGAATAATCTGCACATACAGGGGCTGTAAGATGAATAAGGCATTACAAACCTTAATCGACCGCGGTTTCTTTCAACAGTGTACCAATAAAGAAGGGCTGTCGGCGTTGATGGACAAAGAGCCGGTTGTTTTTTATATCGGAACCGATCCGACCGGCGGCAGTTTACATATCGGACACCTCGTACCCCAGTTTGCGCTGAGGCATTTACGCAATGCAGGTCATACCGGTATAGCGCTCATCGGCGGAGGAACAGGGCGCATCGGCGATCCGTCTGGAAAAACGGAAATGCGGAAAATGCTTGACTATAGTGAGCTTGATACAAATGTGGAGAAAATCAAAGCCCAGCTTGACCGCTTTATCGGATTTGACGGTAAAACGGCTTTTGCCGCCAATAATAAAGAATGGCTCGCCGGGCTCAATTACATTGATTTCCTGCGCGATATCGGCTCATGTTTTTCGGTAAACAAAATGCTTTCCTATGAAGCCTATAAGATACGCATGGAAACAGGCCTTTCTTTTATCGAATTCAATTACCAGCTGCTGCAAAGCTATGACTTTCTGATGCTGCATAAAAACTATCACTGTAATTTGCAAATAGGCGGTGATGATCAGTGGGGTAATATCGTTGCCGGAGTTGACTTAGTACGCCGCAAAACCGGAGATGAAGTATTCGGACTGACCTTTCCGCTGATTACGCGCAGCGACGGTAAAAAGATGGGAAAAACGGAAAAAGGAGCGCTCTTTTTGGATCCGGAACTTACTTCCGTATTCGACTTTTTCCAATATTGGCGCAACGTTGCCGATGCCGACGTACGTAAATTCATGCTGCTCTTTACTTTTTTACCGATTGAGACAATCGACGCTGTATGCGCAGGCAACATCAACGAGGCGAAAGAGCGGCTCGCATGGGAAGTTACCAAAGAAATACATGGAAAAGAGGCAGCTGATTCTGCCGCGGCAGGCGCAAAAGCTGCATTCGGAGGCGGAGGCGATAAAACAGCCATGCCGACTGTAGAGCTTTCCCGCGAGGACTTTGTACGGGGAATATCCGCCATTGATATATTTACACTCAGCAAGTTGTGCGCCACTAAAAGCGATGCCCGCCGCTTGATTGAACAGGGCGGAGCTTTTGCTGCCGGTCAGCCGATCACCGACTTAAAAGCAGTACTGACCGAATCGTTATTGGATGAAGAGGGCGAACTGATTCTCCGCGCAGGTAAAAAACGGTTTATCCGTATCGTTACGCGTTAAAGCCGCCATGATCGATATTTGCAGCGGCTTAAATGAAAATCAGGAAAAAGCCGTTAAAATACAGACAAATGCGGTAGTAGCCGCAGGAGCAGGTTCGGGCAAAACAAAGGTGCTGGCAAGCAGGTATGTCTACCTGATTACCGAGAAAGGGTTTCAAGTCGATGCCATTCTCGCCCTCACCTTTACCGAAGATGCGGCAGCGGAAATGCACCGGCGGATTTATCAGCAGCTGCAAAAAATGCAGGCGGAAACCGATAACACGGTACAGCGGGAACGGGCGCACACTGCGCTCGATTCTTTTTTTAAGGCGCAGATTATGACCATCGATGCCTTTTGCCGCAAGATAGCCGTTACCGCGTGCCGGAAGTTCGGCATCAGCCCGGACTTTACTATCGATCTTGATGAATCGGACAGAATCGCTCGTAATTTGTCGCTGGACTTCTTCCTTGAGCGCCGCTCAGACAGCAGCATGCAATATTTTCTCGGTAATAAAAGCATTCCGGATTTTCTTGACGGTTTTTTTATAAAAATTCTTACCCGGTATACGGCTGTATCCCGTCCGATCGATTTTGCATCTGCATTTCAGAGGCAGCAACAAGCAGCCGAGAAATTATTTCACCGCTTTTGCAAAGAAGCGTATGCTAATCTTGAAGCCCTCTCCTCGTATTTTCACAATACCGATACATTTATCACCGCTGTAAAAGAAGCATATCAAACCATCCCTCCCATCCCCGTCTCCATCGCGGATCCGCAGTTTCCGGTATTTCTTACCGGATTGGAAAAACTGTGCGCGGTAAAAAAAACAATCGGCTCAAGAAAGGATAGCGAGGTTGCGGCATGCAAAGAACTCTGCGCCGGCCTTGCAGGAAACTATGCTCAGCTCGTTAACCTGTATCATTTTTTTACCCACCGGGAAGATATAGAGCATATCTATACGCTCTGCGCAGAACTGCAAAGCCGGTATATTGCCGAGAAAAAACGGCGCAGCGTTGTCCATTTTGACGATATAGCTAAGCTCGCTGTTGACGCCCTCATCCGCGATCCCGAATTGCGGCTCTTTTACAAACAGCAGATACAGCGTATTATGATAGACGAATTTCAGGATAACAACAGCTTGCAGCGTGATCTTTTGTTCTTGCTTGCAGAGAAAGAGGAGCGTACGGCGCAGTCTGTGCCTTCTGCAAGCGATCTGACTCAGGATAAATTATTTTTTGTCGGAGATGAAAAACAGTCAATCTATGCATTCCGCGGCGCCGATGTCTCCGTTTTCAGAACGCTCTCTCAAGACCTACGGCGCAATAACGAAGCCGCTTCCATTAACCTGCAAACCAATTACCGGACGGAACCGGCATTACTCAATTTTTTCAACACGCTTTTTATGCAGGTATTTTATTCTCAGGAGCATGAGCCCAAAAGCGGCGCCGTGCCGCCTTACGAAGCCGAATTTACCGGCATCCTCAGTAGGGCAGCCGTTGAAAACCTCAAACCGCAGGTAGATATTCTGTTTGCCGATGCGAACCGGTTTAAGGAAACTGCGCTCTCCGCTAACGAAGGCGGTACGGCCTTTTTACAGCCTGTCGAATGCGAAGCATATACATTGAGCCGGAAAATGATCGCCCTCTATCAAGAAAAAACAGCCGTCTATGACGATACTTTGAAAACGACCCGTCCCTGTCGCTGGTCTGACTTTGCGGTTCTTCTGCGGACATCAACCCGCCAAGCAGTGTACGAACGCTTTTTCCGGCTGTGCAAAATACCGTATATTTCGGTGCAGCAGCACGGTTTATTCCAAGATGCGCCGCTCAATGATCTGTGCGCGCTGCTCCGTTTAGCGGTATACCCTCATGACCGGTCAGTCTATGCGCAAGTACTCCGCTCTCCCTTTGTACGGATTAACGACCGATCGTTTACGCAGCTGCTCCTGCAAAAGACAGAGCCCTTTGCAGTCAACGCTGCAGCGGGGCTCGAACCGGAAGATCAGCCGTATTTTTTATCGGCATGCGAATTATTTGAACGCATAAAGCAGTATATGCAGAAGAAGAGTAATGCGGAATTGATTACTGCACTTTGGTATGATGAAGGCTACCGGTATCTTCTTCTTAGGGACATGGCATATCACCGGTATCTGGAATTGTACGATTACCTTTTTGCGCTTGCAGCCGAAGCGGATAGCGCCGGTAAAAGCCTTGCAGCCTTTATTGACGTACTGGTTTCGTATATTCATGCCGAACAGCAGGTAAGTGATATGAACATTCCGCTTGAGCACAGCGGCGATGCTGTTAAGATTATGACAGTGCATAAAAGCAAGGGCTTGGAATTTCCGATTGTCTGTATTCCCGATTGCGGTAATGAGGGCAGAACGGAAACAAAAGAAGGTCTGGTTTTCCTGCATCAACAGTTAGGCCCGGTACTGCACTTGCCGCAAGACGCTGCGGATTCGCCGCAGGCAAATATTTTTTTTGAGGAGCTTCGGAAAGAAGCGAATGCCAAGCTCCTTGCGGAAACAAAACGGCTTTTTTATGTGGCGTTGACACGGGCAAAAGTCCGGCTGCTGCTGAGCGGCGTACAAAAAACCGATTGCAAACCGGAAGAACTGCCTGAGAGCGCCCGCAGTGCGGAGGAAATAGCGCTGCATATCGCGCAGCCTGCAAAAGAAGAAAACAACAAGAGTTTTTTCCAGCTATTGATGCCTGCGCTTTCTTCAGGCGCCCCGTGCGTGCAGTTTACCGAAATACTGCCGCTTCCGCTCTCGTCCTTGCAGCATATAAAAGAGGATCGATCTCCGCTTCTTGCCGATTCCGCTCTGATGCATTACCGGAATGCTGTAGAAAAGAGCTTTCCGCTTGCTCAGCCGCGGGTCATTCCCGCAACTCAGTTTGAAAAAGATCGGAAATTGCTGTACCTCAGCGATGAAAAAATCCTAGAGGAAGCAGATGAAGCCGCTGAAAAGAGCGAAAATATGCCCGAAGAAGAGACGCTCTCCAAGACTGAATTCGGAACACTTGTGCATAAGGCAATCGAATTACAGTTCCTCGGCCGTTTTTGTCCGCTGCCCGCAAAGTATGAAAAAGAAGTCAACCGCCTCTGTGACTCTTTTTTTTCTTCTCCGCTCGGGCAAAAAGCCTCTGCCGCCTGTTTTAGGAAAACCGAATACGGGTTCCTTACGCTCTACGGCGGGAAATTGGTTATCGGCCAAATCGATTTGCTCTTTGAGTATGAGAATACCGTATATATTGTTGACTATAAGACTGACCGGAAAATATATCCTGAAAAGCATCGGGAACAGCTTTTAATTTACAAGGCTGCAACGGAAAATTTATATAAAATGGACGGGTTCGGGGCAGCTATGGATAATGCGCCGGCAGAGCCGAGAAAGATTAAAGCCTATATCTTTTACCTCCGCAGCCAAACCGCTATTGAGGTGGAGTAAGCGGCTCAGGGTGCATCCATGCCGGTTAAAAGATAAAAGATAACGCAGGCAAACAAAGAGAATGCATACCTGCTTTTTAGAGGTACGGCCTTATTGACACGCGCTATATATAGTACTATTATTCAAAAACAAACTACTCTTAACGCTAGCAGAATAAAGGAGCTATTCATTATGAGAACGATAGAAGAAATTAATGCGGATATAGCGGAAGCTGAAACGGAACTTGAGCATGTGCAAGGTACCGCTACCGAAGTATATGCCCGTATTGTCGGCTATTACCGGTCTGTACGCAACTGGAATAAAGGAAAGCGCGAAGAATTTACCGAGCGGAAAATGTTTACCGATGCCAATCCGCGCATCGAATCGTATGTACGGGATTATACCGCATCCGCTTCTTTTACCGCAGGAGGAACCCCCGCATACATAACAATCTATACAAGGAAAACGTGTCCGAATTGTCCGCCGGTGCTGAACTATTGCGCTGCCATAGGCCTGCCGGTTACTACTATTGATGCGGATACGGAAGACGGAATCCGTGAGGCAGCGGCTCATCACGTACACGCCTGTCCTACTGCGATTGTATACAGTGAGGCGCATGAAGAATTAACCCGCTGCTATTCCGTTGCGGAATTGAAAACATGGGTTGAAGCCGATACGGCGGAGGCCGTTACCGCTTAATGTATGCGGGTCGGTTTACAGAAAACTTCATTAGTAAACTATCCCGATCGGGTAGCGGCGGCTGTTTTTTTACCCGGCTGTAATTTACGCTGCCCTTATTGTTATAATGGAGCGCTTGCATGCGGACAACCCGATGATGCATATGTTCCTATCGAAACGGTCTACGAACATATTGAGAAGCGGAAAAAAGTTCTCAGCGGGTTCGTGATTTCAGGAGGAGAAGCGCTCCTTTCGCCGGAACTTCCGGCTCTTATCAGCGCTGCAAAGCAGGCAGGACTTGCAGTTAAACTTGATACGAACGGCCTGCTTCCGGAAGCGCTCGCCCGTGTACTGCACAATCCGGAGCTTTGTCCCGATATGCTCGCGGTCGATATAAAAACAAACCCTGACAGGTACTCTGAATTGGGGTTTTGCGCCCGCGGTTCTGCCGGAGCAGCGCTCAAAGAAACGCTGCGTATGTTACGGCAAAAAGATGGCCGGCGTCAGGCTGTTGCCGTAGAGTACCGGACAGTTTTGGTGCCGCCGCTTGTGCAAGCCTCAGATATAGCGGCGATTGCGGAGCTGCTTCCGCATGAAGCGGAATGGGTATTTGCTCCCTTTTTGCCCGGGAACTGCTTGGATCCCGCATGGAACGATATACGGCCGTATACGCTGGAGGAAATGTACCGCCTTGTCGCATATGCCCGGACAAAGGTGCCGGCAAGCAGACTCCGCTGACCGTCTGTTCCGGTTGTTTTAATGAAAACATATGATGCAATCATGTGCAGTCTACTGTAAGGAGTGTTCACATGCAGATGAATAGCGTGGTTATCAGAACTGATAATATGGAAGAGTCATTACGGTTTTATGAAAATGTACTCGGTCTTACTTTTGAGTCTATGATGTCGGCGGATCCCGGTAAACAAATCGCATTTTTAAGCGATCCGAAATCAGGCGGAAAATTGGAGCTTATTCACAATGAACGGTCAAAACCGAAAAAAGAAAACTCCATTTCACTCACCTTTATCGTCGATCAAATCGGAGAGGCCGAAAAATATTTGCGTTCAAAAGATGTCCGTATTACCATGCAGCCGCGTACCGTCAAGGACGGAAAGAAGATGCTGACCGCCGTCGATCCGAACGGGGTTGAAATCGATTTTATCGAATTAAAATAAATGATTCCTCTTATTATGATACAGGCGGGCGAGAAAGCCGTTGTACTGCGGTTTGAAGGAAACGGAGCGGAATTCAGCCGTGTGCGCAGTTTCGGCCTCGACATTAATACGCAGTTAACAGTAATTACCTCGCAGGCGGACGCAGGCGGCCCGATTTTGATACAGGTGAACGGCTCAAAATATGCAATCGATTATAATCTTGCAGCGCGGATTATGGTAGCGCCTGATGGAGCTATAGAATGACATTGGATGAATTGGAACAGGGAAAAAAAGCCGTTATTACGGCTCTTTCTGTATCGGGCGTTACCTTGCAGCGGCTTATCAGTCTCGGTTTTATGCCGGGTGCGGATATTGAGGTTATCAGAAAAGCACCGTTGCTTGATCCTTTCGATATTTCGATATGCGGTTCAATGGTCGCGGTACGGAAAGCGGAAGCGCGCCTTGTGGAAGTGAAAACAGTATGAACGAGACGTTGCGTATTGCCTTTGCAGGGCAGCCGAATGCAGGAAAGTCAACCCTCTTTAACATGCTGACAGGTTCCCATCAGCATGTTGCAAACTATCCGGGCATTACCGTAGAAAAAAAGACGGGCGAATACCGTTTTAACGGATCGGAGGTTCTGATCACCGACTTACCGGGAACGTATAGCCTTACCTCATATTCACCCGAAGAGCGAGTATCCCGCGAGTTTATCCTGAAAGAACATCCCGATCTCATCGTAAATATTACCGATGCTTCAAATCTTGAGCGGCACCTCTATCTTACCTTTCAATTATTGGAAATGGAGCAACCTCTTGTGATGTACATCAATAAACTTGATGTTGCGGTAGGAGCGGGACTTGTCATCAATCAGGCAGAACTGTCACAACGGCTGGGCATTCCGGTTATTGCAGGCAGCGCAAAAAAAAGGCAGCAAACGGCTGAACTGAAAGCGCTCATTCAAAAAGAGGGTGCAGAGACATCACAGGCCGGATTCCGCATCCGGTATACCGATGCTATGGAAGACTGTCTTGCCCGCATTACTGCCCTGCTTGAATCCGGAAAAAAGACGCCTGCCCCCTACCGTATTCCGCTGCGTTGGCTTGCGGTTAAACTCTGCGAACACGATGAAGCGGTTAAAAATGAGCTTGCACAGTTTTTTTCCAATGCTGAACAGGCTCTTGCATTGGTTGACTCTTGTGAACGGGAGTATCGGGAAAAGTACGGTCAGTCATTCGAAATAGCCATTGCCGTCGCCCGCGCACAAGCCGCAAAAGCCGTTGTTTCGGCTTGTGTGACAAAAACAGCTGTCGATGAACAAACAAAACAGGCTGTCGGCCGTAAACATCTGCTTGCTGCATGCGCAGGGGCGAGTGTGCTATTCATTGTTACTTATTATATCCTGAAAGCGCTGTTTGCATTTGCACAGACCGCACTGTCCGGGGCCGTGCCTTGGACGGTACCGGCGCTGCTTGCAGCGGCGGGGGCTGCGGGCTTTACCGGCGGCGCTGTCGCAATCTACCGCGCGGGCAGTTCCTCTGCCATCAACGGCGCCGACCGGGTTGACCGCGTACTGTGCCACCGGATATACGGTCCGCTTATCTTAGTGGAGCTGATCCTTGTTTTTTACTGGATAACGGTTGTGCTCGGCTATAAGATGACCGATAAAGTGTTCCCTTTTTTCCGGTTCATCCGCGGGCTTGTTTCGCAAGCTCTTGCTCCTATAGGCTTTGTTGAAGAAGGGCCTCTACGCGGTCTGTTTTTGAGCGGGGTTATCGACGGCGCTATTATGATTCTCAACTATGTGCCGATCTTTCTCTGTCTCTTTGCCATGGTCGCGTTCTTGGAAGATGTAGGATATATGGCACGGCTCGCCTTTATTATGGATAGAATTTTGCGGAAGTTCGGTCTACACGGCCAATCCACGCTTCCGATGATCTTATCGGGCGTGATTATGGGCGGCTGCGTAGTGCCCGGCGTCATGTCTACCCGTACCATCCGCGACGATAAGTCCCGCTTGGTTACACTGATGATTTTGCCGCTATTGAACTGCATGGCAAAGATACCGTTTTATGTATTGATAACCGGCATCTTTTTCCGGCACAATCAGTGGCTGATACTCGGCGGAGTATCGTTTTTTACGCTCATTACCGCTCTGTTTATTGCAAAGTATTTCAGCCTCTATGTCGTTCCGGGCGATGCGGAACCCTTTGTGCTTGAACTCCCTGCGTACAACATGCCGTCGCTGTCGGGCGTTGCGATTAGAACATGGGAGCGGCTGTGGAGCTTCATCAAAAAGGTTGCGACCACCGTTGTCGCCGTTTCCGTTGTTATTTGGGCGGGAATCAGTTTTCCCGGTCTGCATGAAACTGCGAAGGTGCGCTATATGGAGCAAAAAGAGGCGCGCATCGGACAATTTGTGCAGCAAGTTAATAATTCCTATGTGCCGTTTATCGGACAGGAGCGGCAGCTGGTCGGTTATTTCCGGTTTGAGGAGCGGTATGCTCTTACCGGTATGCTGAATTGGTTCAGCAATGAGCGTAGGGATCGGGAACAGCAAAAAATTGCAATCAGATTCTTTATGGAGAATCCCGAATATACGAAAATTATGCTGAAAGGCGAACTGGAACTTGGCGAATCGATGCCGTTGTTTAAAAGGTATTACGAAGCGTACCGTCAGGATTTCGCCGTATTTGCCCGAAGCTATGCCGAAGCGTCCGATAAGGCCGCGCTGAAATCGGCCTTTTACAGTAAGTGGATGAAAGCCGATCCTTTCTTCTTTGCAATTGTCCGAACCGGTTCCGTATCGATAAAAGGTACCAAGGTTGTGGATACGGAAGCGAAGGCGGCGAGCAAGCAGCTCCGTTCACTGAGCGCGGACATCAAACAGATAGGCCGGAATTACCGGAAAGAAACGCTTGAACATTCGGCGCTCGGTTACATCGGGAAGTGTTTTGAGCCGGTATCTCAATATGCCGGTTTCGACTGGCGGATTAATGTCGCTATCCTCGGCGCCTTTGCCGCAAAAGAAGCGCTCGTTTCAACACTGGGAACCATTTATAGTCTTGAATCGGGCAGCGGAACCGACGGCACCGAGCTTGAGGCGCGCATTCAAAATAACGAAACGGGAATGACCGCCTTGGACGGACTTGCAATTATGATCCTGATTGCACTGTTTCCGCCCTGCATCGCAACGATGATGGCGATAAAAACGGAAACGAGGAGCTGGAAATGGGCTCTTTTCAGTATTACCTATCCGGTTGTATTGGGCGGTTTAGTTGCAACGATTATCTATCAGATAGGCCGGCTGCTCGGATTTTAGGAGGATGAGAGAATGATACGGCAAATAATACAATGGAAGAAAGCAGTTGCCGCGTGCGGTATGCTGCTGTGGTGCATAGCAGCTGTTTTCGCGCATACGCCGCTTCTGACGATTGAGGATAATGGAGACGGCACTCTTTTTATACAGGGGGGCTTTTCAAACGGCGCCTCGGCGGGCGGGGTTAAGCTCTATCTTACGAGCGTCGCGACAAACGAAAAATTATGGGAAGGCGTATTTCCCGATATAGGCGAATTGGAGGTCGCAATTCCGGCGGAACCGTATACGGTTACCTTTGATGCGGGGCCAGGCCATGTTGTGGTAAAAGACGGCCCGCCTCCTCCCGGCGGATTTGGAGCGCCTCAATCGGAAGCTCAACCGGTGCGCACCGGCGAGGCAGCAGCGGAGTATACCGGTGCAGGACAACCGGCAGCAGGGATGGATGCTTCTCAGCTGAATTGGACTGCGCAAGATACTGCTGCCGTTATGCCTTCTGCCGGTATCTCGTATCTTTCAATCTTCATCGCTCTTATCAGCTGTGCAAATGCTGTCATGCTGATTATTCTACTGCGGAGAAAGCACTAAGGACGGAAACGTGAGGGGAATCCGGTTATTTTTGATTCTTTTTGCAGCGGGAATTTTGCCGCTCCATGCGCATTTTCAAATGATTTACACGCCTTCATCAAATATATCGGGCGATGCCGCTTCCGTTGACTTTATTCTGGCCTTTACGCACCCGTTTGAATCAGGGCATACAATGGATATCGGAAAGAACGAGAGCGGTGAAGTAAAAGGATTGCAGGAGTTTTTTGCCGTTCATAAAAAAAAGAAAACCGATTTACTGACCGGTTTGCAGCCTATCTCATTCTCTTCGCATGAGGATTCAGGGCGCGGCTTTGTCTGTACGCTTGATAAGCGGAACGGTTTCCGCGGAGGGGGGGACTGGGTGCTGACTGCCGTCCCATTTCCATACTATGAGCCGTCGGAAGATAAGTATATCAGGCAAATTACTAAAGTGATGATCAATAAGGGACAGCTTGATACCGATTGGTCAAACCGCGTTGCGGAAGGCTATCCTGAAATCATTCCGCTGGTAAAACCTTATGACGTATGGACAGGGGGTGTGTTCCGCGGAACGATTGTAGACCGTGAAGGACATTTCGTGCCTCATGCCGAAATAGAATTTGTGTATATGAACTATGAGGTCGATACTGTCTCCTCTACCTTTACCGGTTCCGCAAAGCTGCAAAAATCGGGTACGGGTATGATTTTAGCGGATGACCGCGGCGTCTTTGAGTTTATTCCGCCCCGTGCGGGGTATTGGGGTTTTTCTGCCGGTATTCCCGGCGGCCAACCATACGAAGGAAAAGAAGTCGCCGAAAGCGCGGTCCTGTGGATTGAAGCGCAGCCATATGAAACGGAAACAGCGCTCATTTCTCAAACGGACAATCCTATAACGGAAATGCCTGCGGGGTCGTCAAGAAAACCCGCTTCCGTGCCTGCACTGATAACAGCGCTTGCAATCCTTGCCGCATTTATTGCTGTTCCGGCTTTGAAAAAAAAGATATGAGGAGAATAGTATGAAGAAAAAGATAACACTGCTGATTGCGCTGTATGTGATGGCCTTTTCGGCTTTTGCTCATTTCCAGATGATATACACTCCGTCCTCCGTTATCGATGGGGAGGCAAAATCGGTTCCTTTCAAACTGGTTTTTACCCATCCCTTTGAGTCAGGGCATACAATGGATATCGGCAAAAACGAAGCGGGAGAAATAAAGGGACTGGAACACTTTTTTGTGATTCATAAACATAAGTCGATAGACGCCGTATCGAAGCTGAAAGAGATAACTTTTACCTCCCATGAAAACTCAGGTAAGGGATTCGATTTTACGCTTGATAAAGATACCGCATTCCGCGGAGGGGGAGACTGGGTTCTGGTAGCCGTTCCCCATCCGTATTACGAGCCGTCGGAAGATATGTATATTAAACAAATTACAAAAGTGATGATTAATAAGGGCAATTTGGATACCGACTGGTCGCGGCGTGTAGCCGAAGGCTATCCTGAAATTCTTCCTTTTGTAAAACCCTACGATGTATGGGTAGGCGGTCTTTTCCGCGGCTCCGTAGTTGACGGAAAGGGGCAGCCCGTTGCCTATGCCGAAGTTGAGGTAGCGTACTGCAATTATGATATTGACATGAAAGCCAATGCGTTTACCGGTGAGGCGCGTACGTCAAAAGGCACTGCCATTATCCGCGCCGATGAGCGGGGAAATTTTTCTTTTGTACCTACGCGCGCCGGATACTGGGGCTTTGCGGCTCACGGCGCAGGCGGCGAAAAACTGCATGACGGAAAACCGCTGTCGGAGGACGCCGTTTTGTGGATAGAAGCTGCGCCGGTGCAGTAAAGCGGATATGTTCGATAACTTCGTTGCCGAACAGGTTTAGTGCAAGTGAGAGGACAAAATGGATACCTATAAATTAGTACGGACGGAAAATCTTAACCATTATGGAAAACTGTTCGGCGGAGAATTGCTGAAATGGGTTGATGAATATGTTTGGATTGCCGCTTCGCGGGACTTCCCCGGCGTTTCCTTTGTAACAAGAGCCATGGACAATTGCAATTTTAAATATGGGGTTGAAAACGGCGTTATTCTCAGATTCCATATTGAAAGACTGGCAGTCGGGCATACATCCGTACGGTACAGCGCAGATGTTTATTCTGCAGCGCCCGAAGCGGCGGAAGAGCGTCATATCTTTTCTACGCAGATAACCCTTGCCGCTATCGATGCCGAGGGGAAAAAATGTCCGGTATCCTCACACGAGTAATTCGGCGTTGCCGATGACGCTCTTTGCGGATAAACCGTCTCTGCACGGCACGATACGGATACCTCCTTCAAAGAGCCATACAATACGGGCGCTCCTGTGCGCAGCGCTTGCAGAAACTCCGTCTTGTATTGAATCGCCGCTGATGAGCGCCGATATTCTCAC
Source organism: uncultured Treponema sp. (assembly GCA_905372265.1). Lineage (GTDB taxonomy): Bacteria > Spirochaetota > Spirochaetia > Treponematales > Treponemataceae > Treponema. The sequence continues at coordinate 24,958 of CAJPOL010000017.1, forward strand.
CGCTATTGAAGTACTCAGGCAGCTGGGCGTTGGAATAACGGAAATACGGAATCGCCCGCTTGTACTGAAAGTAACACCGCCGGTTTCGGGCATTCTTTCTTTCATAGATAATGCAGATGCTGAAATACGGCTCGACCTTGGGAACTCAGGCTCTTTGCTCTACTTCCTCGGCGTCCTGCTTGCCGCTGCACAATGCCCTGTCTCCCTTACCGGCGACAGCTCTTTACAAAGCCGTCCGGTAGAGCCGCTTTTGGCAGTGTACCGGCAAGCAGGGCTGAACTACAGCGCTTGTGCCGTCTCAGGCAGCAGGACGCCGCCGGTACGGTTATGCGGCCCGCTGCGTGCAGGAACATTTCGGCTTACCGGGCCTTTTTCACAACCCGTAACAGGTCTCCTTTTAACGGCTCCGCTGTTAAAAGGTCTTACCGAAATCTTTTTTGACAATGCCGGAGAGCGTCCGTATCTGCGCATGACCTGCGAATGGCTGCGCACGGCCGGCATTGAAGTATTTTCCCGCGATGAATGCTATTTTAAGATTGCAGGATGTCAACGTTACAGTGCATTTTCCAAAACCATCGCAGGCGATTGGTCGTCCGCTCTGTTCCCACTGACGGCAGCGGTTCTGTGCAATGCAGCCCTCACTCTGACAAACCTCGACCCGCTTGATGTGCAGGGAGATTCGCAGGCGGTACATATTCTGCGGGAAATGGGAGCGGATATCCGGTGCAATCCTGAACGGCGCACCGTAACCGTTCATCCGGCTGCAGCCTCCCTGCACGGCGGTTCTTTTGATTGCGCCGATATTCCCGATGCGGTACCGGCATTAGCCGCCGCCGCTGCGTTTTGCGAAGGGGAAACGCTTTTGTTCAACACTGGTGTTTGCCGGTTTAAAGAATGCGACCGGCTGCACGCAATAACGGAAGAGCTGTCGAAATTCGGCGCACTCATTATCCAAGGCGCCGACTTTCTCCGCATTGACGGAAAGGGCGGAGGCGGCTTACATCCTGCCGGAGTATGGAGCCACGGTGATCACCGTATTGCGATGATGCTGGCCTGTACAGCCTGCGGGATTGCCGCCCGTTCCGCCGGCTCCTGCAACAGCGGCGCGCAGCTTCCGCTGAAAGACGGTTCTCTTTCGTATATCGAAGACTTTGAGTGCGTATCGGTTTCCTATCCCGATTTTATCGCCGATATGAATACCGCAGGAGCCGCTTTCAGGTGCGGCAATTAGAACTGTGTAAGTCTTTTCGGATAAATGTTTGCTGCCGGAATTCGGACGGCGTAAGACCGTATCGTTTCTTAAAGGCGCGGCGGAACGTTTGCGGATTTGCATACCCGCATTGTTCCGAAAGGATTATAAGAGATTCTCTCATATCATGCTCAAGAATACGGCGCGCCTTTTCAAGCCGTATATCTTCCAGATACTGCGCAAAACTTTTCTTCATCCTGCTTCTAAAAAAGTAATACAAAAAATTTTCTTTCATGCTTAAATCTTTTGCCATTTGCGAAAGATTGAGCGAAGAATCGGTATAATGCTTTTCCACGTATCCGGTGATCTGTACAAGAAATGCAGCATCTTTTTCAG